>NZ_JBFAHX010000012.1:0-183105 GCF_040654435.1 Streptomyces sp. NPDC050703 | reverse complement strand
GCCCGACCTCGCCCTGGCCTGCGAGAGCGCCGTACGCCTCGCCCTGTCCTACGTGGTCGCGCCCGCCGGAAGCGCGCAGCCCGGCCGCGACGAGCCGGGTCAGCAGCGCGTCGCCCATGGCCACGGCCGGGGTGAGCTGGCCGCCCGCCGCGGGCAGGTCGTCGAGGGCGAGGCAGAGCGCGGACTCGCCGAGCATCTTCGCCGTCTCGTCGTAGCCGGGGTCGCCCCCGGACACCTCGGTGAAGACCCGCCTGCCGCCGCCCTCGCCGACGAACCGCACCGAGAACCGCGCCGCGGCCCGCTGCGCCTCGCTCGGCCCGTCGCCGGGCTTGAGCCGCCCGGACAGGAAGCGGCGCACGGGCGGCAGTTGCGCGGCGGCCGAGAGGGCGCCGAGGGCGAGCGGGGCGCCGAGCGCCATGGGCAGCGTCCTGACGGCCGCGTAGTGCCGGTAGCGGAAGTCGGGGCCGTAGCGGTCGAGGGCGCGCGCCGAGCGCTGCACCACCCGCGGGTCGATCGTCGGCAGCGGCAGCGCCCACGCGCCGACCTCGGCCGCGTACCGGGGGGTGCCGGGCGGCGCGTACGCCGTGCGGCCTGCCGGGCGCGGCTCAAGGCGCCGCCGGTCCTTCGCGGCGGCGGCCATCTGCGGGCCGCGGGCCAGCTGGTTGAGCGCGGAGGCGAACGTGCCGCCGGAGAACCGCGCGGTGGTGTGCACGAAGCCGTCGATCCGCAGCGGCACGCCCTCCGGCAGCTGCCCGACCGTGAAGTACACGCCCAGGTCGTGCGGGACCGAGTCGAAGCCGCAGGTGTGCACGAGCCGGGCACCGGTCTCCCGCGCGCGGGCGTCGTGCCGCACGTACATGAGGTCGACGAACTCCGGCTCGCCCGTCAGGTCGACGTAGTCCGTGCCCGCCTCGGCGCAGGCGGCGACCAGTTCCTGCCCATACGTCAGATACGGGCCCACGGTCGAGGCCACCACGCGGGCGCTGCCCGCCAGCTCTTCGAGCGACGCCGGGTCGGCCGCGTCGGCGCGCACCAGGGGGAGCTTCGCGCACTCCGGGTGGCGCGCCGCGAGGCGGTCCCGCAGCCGCTCAAGCTTCCCCGTGTCGCGCCCCGCGACGGCCCACCGCAGCCCCTCGGGGGCGTGCGCGGCCAGGTACTCCGCGGTGAGCACCCCCACGAAGCCGGTCGCTCCGAAGAGCACGATGTCGTACGCGCGATCCTTGCTCTGCCTGCTCATGGGCACCTCTCCGCCGTGCGTGTCGCGCCGATGTCGGTGGCCGAGGCTAGCCGACGACGCGCGGGGCGGCCGTCCCCGCGGCGGCCCGTGGCCCGAATTGGCTAAGCGCTTGCTCGTCAAGGGCTTGTGCGTGGTGGAACACGTTCTTAGCATCACTGGTGTTACATCACTTGTGTCATAGCGCTGGGGGCTCAATGGCAGGACCAGGCAAGCGCGTTCACGGCCCGCTCGCCGGGGTGCGCGTGGTGGAGCTCGCGGGCATCGGGCCCGGCCCCTTCGCGGCCATGCTCCTCGCGGACCTCGGGGCCGACGTCGTCCGCGTCGACCGGCCGGGCGGCAGCGGCCTCGCCATCGACCCGGCGTTCGACGTCACCAACCGCAACAAGCGCTCGGTGATCCTCGACCTGAAGACGGCCGACGGCGCCGCCCGCGCCCTCGACCTCGTCGAGCGCGCCGACGTCCTCGTCGAGGGCTACCGGCCGGGCGTCGCCGAGCGCCTCGGTGTCGGCCCCGGGCCCTGCCACGCCCGCAACCCCGCCCTCGTCTACGCCCGCATGACCGGCTGGGGCCAGGACGGGCCGCTCGCCCGGCGCGCCGGGCACGACATCGCCTACATCGCGATCACCGGCACCCTCGGCATGTTCGGCGGCCCCGACGAGCCGCCCGTGGTCCCCGCCAACCTCTTCGGCGACTACGCGGGCGGCGCGCTCTACCTCGTCGTCGGCGTCCTGGCCGCGCTCCACCACGCGCGCGTGCACGGCGAGGGACAGGTCGTGGACGCCGCGATCGTCGACGGCACCGCCCATCTCTCCGCGATGATCCACGGCATGCTGGCGGCCGGCGCCTGGCAGGACCGCCGCGGCGCCAACCTCCTGGACGGCGGCTGCCCCTTCTACGGCACCTATGCGACCTCCGACGGCGGCCACATGGCCGTCGGCCCCCTGGAGCAGCGCTTCTACGACGAGTTCGCCGCGCTCCTCGGCCTCGGGGAGGTGGCCGACGCCCGAAAGGACCCCGGCCGCTGGGGCGAGCTGCGCGCCGCCGTCGCCGCCCGCTTCAAGGAGCGCACCCGCGCGGAGTGGACGGCCCTCTTCGAGGGCTCCGACGCCTGCGTGGCCCCCGTGCTCTCGCTGCGCGAGGCCCCGGCGCACCCGCACCTCGCCGCCCGCGGCACCTTCACCGACCACGGCGGCATCGTCCAGCCCGCCCCGGCGCCCCGCTTCTCCCGCACCCCCACCGAGGTCCGCGGCGGCCCCGCGCGGCCCGGCGCCCACACCGCGGAGGTGGCGGGGGACTGGGACGTACCGGGTCTCGCGCCCGCCACGCCGCCCGCCCCGCCGGAAGACCAGGAGACCACGTACCGATGAAACGGCAGATCTTCTCCGCCGAGCACGACGCGTTCCGCGAGACCGTGCGCACCTTCCTCGCCAAGGAGGTGCTCCCGCACTACGAGCAGTGGGAGAAGGACGGCATCGTCTCCCGCGACGCCTGGCTGGCCGCGGGCAGGCAGGGGCTCCTCGGGCTCGCCGTCCCCGAGGAGTACGGAGGCGGCGGGAACACCGACTTCCGCTACTCCGCGGTCCTCGCCGAGGAGTTCACGCGCGCGGGCGCCGCCGGGCTCGCGGTCGGCCTGCACAACGACATCATCGGCCCCTACCTCACCTCCCTCGCCACCGAGGAGCAGAAGCGGCGCTGGCTGCCCGGGTTCTGCTCGGGGGAGCTCATCACCGCCATCGCGATGACCGAGCCGGGCGCGGGCTCCGACCTCCAGGCCGTCCGCACCGCCGCCGAGGACCGGGGCGACCACTGGGTGCTCAACGGCTCCAAGACGTTCATCTCGAACGGCATCCTCGCCGACCTCGTCATCGTCGTCGCCAAGACGTCCCCGGAAGGCGGCGCCCACGGCCTCTCCCTGCTCGTCGTCGAGCGCGGCATGGAGGGCTTCGAGCGGGGCCGCAACCTCGACAAGATCGGCCAGAAGTCCCAGGACACCGCCGAGCTGTTCTTCCACGACGTACGCGTGCCCAAGGAGAACCTGCTCGGCGACCTGAACGGCGCCTTCGTCCACCTGATGACGAACCTCGCCCAGGAGCGCATGGGCATCGCCGTCGCCGGCATCGCCGCCGCCGAGCACCTCCTGGAGATCACCACGGCGTACGTGAAGGAGCGCGAGGCCTTCGGACGGCCGCTGGCCAAGCTCCAGCACATCCGCTTCGAGATCGCGGAGATGGCCACCGAGTGCGCCGTCACCCGTACGTTCCTCGACCGGTGCGTCGTCGATCACTCGAACGGGGAACTCGACGCCGTCCACGCCTCCATGGCCAAGTGGTGGGCGACGGAACTCCAGAAGCGTGTCGCGGACCGGTGCCTGCAACTGCACGGCGGCTATGGCTACATGGCGGAGTACCGCGTGGCCAGGGCCTTCACGGACGGCCGCATCCAGACCATCTACGGCGGCACGACCGAGATCATGAAGGAGATCATCGGCCGCTCCCTGCTCGGCTGACCCGCCCCCCCGGAACCACCTCACCCTCCCGAAGACCCGCGAAAGGCTCAACGCGTGACCACCGAAGCGTACGTATACGACGCGATCCGCACCCCGCGCGGACGCGGCAAGGCCAGTGGCGCCCTGCACGGCACCAAGCCGATCGACCTCGTCGTCGGCCTGATCCACGAGATCCGCGCCCGCTTCCCCGGGCTCGACCCCGCCGCGATCGACGACATCGTCCTCGGCGTGGTCGGCCCGGTCGGCGACCAGGGCTCCGACATCGCGCGGATCGCCGCCATCGCCGCCGGTCTTCCCGACACCGTCGCAGGCGTCCAGGAGAACCGCTTCTGCGCCTCCGGCCTCGAAGCGGTCAACCTCGCCGCGATGAAGGTCCGCTCGGGCTGGGAGGACCTGGTCCTCGCGGGCGGCGTCGAGTCGATGTCGCGGGTGCCGATGGCCTCCGACGGCGGCGCCTGGTTCGCCGACCCCATGACCAACTTCGAGACGGACTTCGCGCCCCAGGGCATCGGCGCCGACCTGATCGCCACCGTGGAGGGCTTCTCGCGGCGCGACGTCGACGAGTACGCGGCGCTCTCGCAGGAGCGTGCCGCCACGGCGTGGAAGGAAGGCCGCTTCGCGCGGTCCGTCGTCCCCGTCAAGGACCGCAACGGCCTCGTGGTCCTCGACCACGACGAGCACCTGCGCCCCGGCACCACCGCCGACTCCCTGGCCAAGCTGAAGCCGTCCTTCAAGGACATCGGCGACCTGGGCGGCTTCGACGCGGTCGCGCTGCAGAAGTACCACTGGATCGAGCAGATCGACCACGTCCACCACGCGGGCAACTCCTCCGGCATCGTCGACGGCGCCTCGCTGGTCGCCGTCGGCACCAAGGAGGTCGGCGAGCGCCACGGCCTCACCCCGCGCGCGCGGATCGTCTCCGCGGCCGTCTCCGGCTCCGATCCGCTGATCATGCTCACCGGGCCCGCGCCCGCGACCCGCAAGGCGCTCGCCAAGGCCGGGCTCACCATCGACGACATCGACCTCGTCGAGATCAACGAGGCCTTCGCGGCCGTCGTGCTGCGCTTCATGAAGGACATGGGCCTGTCCCTGGACAAGGTGAACGTCAACGGCGGCGCGATCGCGCTGGGGCATCCCCTGGGCGCCACCGGGGCGATGATCCTCGGGACGCTCGTGGACGAACTGGAGCGCAGGGATCTCCGCTACGGGCTGGCCACGCTGTGCGTGGGGGGCGGGATGGGCATCGCCACGATCGTCGAGCGGCTGTAGGGGTCGCGCCGTAGGGGGTGGGGTGCGTCGCCCACCGCAGGTGCGTCGTGGTTGCTCGCGCAGTTCCCCGCGCCCCTGAAGGCTTGCGGCGCCGCCGCGCCTTCCCCGCGACCGGCCCGCACCGGCGGTCAGCCGGCCACGAACCCCAGCCGCCCTCCCCAGATCCCGCCTGCCACAGACCTCACGGAGACACAGACATGACCGACCCCAAGACCATCCGCTGGGAACAGGACGACACCGGCGTCGTCACGCTCGTCCTCGACGACCCCGAGCAGTCCGCGAACACCATGAACCAGGCGTTCAGGGACTCCATCGCGGCCATCGCGGACCGCGCCGAGGCCGCCGTCGCCGCCGACAAGGACGCCGTCCGCGGCTTCATCTACACCTCCGCCAAGAAGACCTTCTTCGCGGGCGGCGACCTCAAGGACATGATCAGGATCGGCCCCGAGAACGCGCGGCAGGCGTTCGAGGCCGGCACCGCCGTCAAGAGCGCGCTGCGCCGCATCGAGACCCTCGGCAAGCCCGTCGTCGCCGCCATCAACGGCGCGGCCCTCGGCGGCGGCTACGAGATCGCCCTCGCCTCCCACCACCGCGTGGCCCTCGACGCCCCCGGCTCCAAGATCGGCCTGCCCGAGGTCACCCTCGGCCTGCTGCCCGCGGGCGGCGGCGTCACCCGCACCGTACGCCTCATGGGCATCACGGACGCGCTCCTGAAGGTGCTGCTCCAGGGCACCCAGTACAACCCCGCGCGCGCCCTGGAGAACGGGCTCGTCCACGAAGTGGCCGCCACCCGCGAGGAGATGCTGGAGAAGGCCCGCGCCTTCATCGACGCCCACCCCGAGTCGCAGCAGCCCTGGGACAGGCCGGGCTACCGCATCCCCGGCGGCACCCCCGCCCACCCCAAGTTCGCGGCGAACCTGCCCGCGTTCCCCGCCAACCTCAAGAAGCAGACCGCGGGCGCCGACTACCCCGCACCCCGCAACATCCTCGCGGCGGCCGTCGAGGGCTCCCAGGTCGACTTCGAGACGGCGCAGACCATCGAGGCCAGGTACTTCACCGAGCTGGTCACGGGCCAGGTCGCGAAGAACATGATCCAGGCGTTCTTCTTCGACCTCCAGGCCGTCAACTCCGGCGCCAACCGGCCCCGGGGCGTCGAGCCGGGGACCGTGCGCAGGGTCGCCGTGCTCGGCGCGGGCATGATGGGCGCGGGCATCGCGTACTCGTGCGCCCGCGCGGGCATCGAGGTCGTCCTCAAGGACGTCTCCGCCGAAGCCGCGGCCAAGGGCAAGGGCTACTCCGAGAAGCTCTGCGACAAGGCGGTCCAGCGGGGCCGCACGACACGCGAGAAGGCCGACGCGCTGCTCGCCCGGATCACGCCCACCGCCGACCCGCAGGCGCTCGCCGGCTGTGACGCGGTGATCGAGGCGGTCTTCGAGGACACCGCGCTCAAGCACGAGGTGTTCCAGGAGATCCAGGACGTCGTCGAGCCGGACGCCCTGCTCTGCTCCAACACCTCCACCCTGCCCATCACCACGCTCGCCGAGGGCGTCTCCCGCCCCGTCGACTTCATCGGGCTGCACTTCTTCTCGCCCGTCGACAAGATGCCGCTCGTGGAGATCATCAAGGGCGAGCGGACCGGCGACGAGGCGCTGGCCCGCGCCTTCGACCTGGTGCGCCAGATCAACAAGACGCCGATCGTGGTCAACGACTCGCGCGGCTTCTTCACCTCCCGCGTCATCGGGCACTTCATCAACGAAGGCGTCGCGATGGTCGGCGAGGGCATCGAACCGGCCTCCGTCGAGCAGGCCGCGGCCCAGGCCGGATACCCCGCCAAGGTCCTCTCCCTCATGGACGAGCTGACCCTGACGCTGCCGCGCAAGATCCGTGACGAGACGAAGCGGGCCGTCGAGGCGGCGGGCGGCACCTGGGCGAGCCACCCGGCGGACACCGTCATCGACCGCATGGTGGACGAGTTCGAGCGCCCCGGCAGGAGCGGGGGAGCGGGCTTCTACGAGTACGTGGACGGCAAGCGGGACCGCCTCTGGCCCGGCCTGCGCGAGCACTTCACCAGGCCCGGACACCAGATCCCGTTCAAGGACATGCAGGAGCGGATGCTCTTCTCCGAGGCGCTCGACACCGTGCGCCTCCTTGAGGAAGGCGTGCTGACCTCGGTCGCCGACGCCAACATCGGCTCCATCCTCGGCATCGGCTTCCCCGGCTGGACGGGCGGCGTGCTCCAGTACATCAACGGCTACGAGGGCGGCCTGCCCGGCTTCGTGGCACGCGCGCGTGAACTCGCCGACACCTACGGGGAGCGGTTCACGCCGCCCGCGCTGCTGGTCGAGAAGGCGGAGAAGGGCGAGAAGTTCAGCGACGGCTGACCCCGCGCCACCCCGTGCGGGAGTGGCTCAGGACTCCTTGAGCCACTCCCGCAGCTCCTCCTTGAGCGACCGCTGGAAGGCCGTCACCAGCGCCTGCACCACCATCGGCTGCATATGGGCCGAGAGCGACCGCACCGCGGCGACGTGCTCCGGGCCGGACCCGCCCTCGCGGCGGGCGCCCCCCACCTCGTCGCGGAAGAGGCGGGACAGCTCGTGCGCCGCCGAGCGCGTGTGCTCCATCAGCACCGAGCGGGCGGCGAGGATCGTCTCGTGCGCGATCGGCACGTCGAGGAGCCGCACCCCGAGCCGGAGCAGGCCCACGTCCACGCGGTACGTCCCCGGCGTCCCCGTGGCGGCGACGACGCCCATCGCCGCCAGCCGCTCCAGGTCCTCCTCGTCCAGCGCGCGCCCCGCCCTGCGCTCCAGCTCGGCGCGCGGGACCTCCTCCGCGGAGTCGGGCGCCCAGGACGCCACGAGGCCGCGGTGGATGGCCAGGTCGTGCGCGTCCAGGTCGGCGGGAAGCTGCTCCAGGTAGCGCTCGATCGCGGCGAGCGTCATGCCCTGGTGCTGGAGCTCCTCGATGAGCGCGAGCCGCGACAGGTGGTCCTGGCCGTAGTGGCCGACGCGGCGCGGGCCGATGACCGGCGGCGGCAGCAGGCCCCTGGTGCCGTAGAAGCGGATCGTGCGGACCGTGACGCCCGCGCGCGCGGCCAGCTCGTCGACCGTGAGGGTCGGCTCGCCCGCCGCCGCGACGTGCTCGGTGTCGGTCGTCATGGCGGCGCCTGCCTCCCCGGTCGGCTCGGGGGACGTCTCCCCGCGGTCGTGTCCTCGGTGCGGCCCCCGCACCGTGTGCCAATGCGGTGCAACAGTATTGCTGGCACACCAGTGTTGTGAAACCCTCCGGGCCACCCGATGGCACCAGGAGGCGGTCATGACCACGATCCTGCGACTCCCCGGAGACCCCGCCGACGTCACGCTCCCCGCCCTGCTGCTCCGCGACGCCGAGGACCACGGAGAGCTGCCCGCGCTCTCCTGGCGCACGGGGGAGGAGTGGTCGACGCTCACCTGGCGCGAGGTGCGCCGCGAGGTCGCCGTCCTGGCCGCCGGGTACACCGCGCTGGGCGTCGAGCGCGGCGAGCACGTCCTGATGATGCTCGGCAACCGCCCCGAGCACTGGCTCAGCGACCTCGCCCTGGTGCACATCGGCGCCGTCCCCGTGACCGTGTACGGGACCGCCGCCCCCGAGCAGGTGGCCCACATCGCGCGGCACAGCCGGGCCCGCCTCGCGCTCGTCGAGGGCGCCGGTGAGCTGCCCCGCTGGGAACCGCTCCTGGCCGACGACACCGCCCCGCTGCGGAGCCTGGTGGTCGTGGAGGCGGCCGAGGCGGGCGGGCACCGCACGTACGGCTCGCTGCACGCCACGGGCCGCCGGCTGCACGACCCCGAGGCGTTCGAGAAGGGCTGGCGCGAGAGCCGCCCCGGCGACCCGCTCACCGTCGTCTACACCTCGGGCACCACGGGCGACCCCAAGGGCGTCAGGCTCAGCCACCGCAACATCCTCCTCAACGGCATCGCCCTCGACACCATCGTGGAGGTCCCCGACCACGTCGGGCACATCTGCTACCTGCCCTTCGCGCACATCGCCGAGCGGCTGCTCAGCATCTACCTGCCGGTCCTGCGGGCCGGGCACGTCCACCTCTGCGCGGACCCCTCCCAGGTGGCGGCCACCGCGCGCGAGCTGCGCCCCGCGCAGTTCTTCGGGGTCCCGCGCGTGTGGGAGAAGCTGGCCGCGTCCGTGCGCGCCGCCCTGGCCGCGCTGCCCGACGAGCGGCGCCGCGTCATCGAGGAGGCGGGCGACACCGCCCGCGCGCACCTCGCCTGCCGCGAGCGCGGCGAGGAGCCGCCGGCACCGCTGGCGGCCGCCTACGTCGAGGCCAAGGAGCGGGTGCTCGACCCGCTGCTCGCGCTCGCCGGGTTCGACCGGCTCGTGTGGACCGCGAGCGCGTCGGCGCCGATGCCGCCCGAGGTGTTCCGCTTCTGGGCCGGCCTCGGCCTGGTGATCATGGACGCGTGGGGGCTCACCGAGACCTCGGGCGTGGTCACGGCCAACGCCCCCGGGGCCTTCCGCCCGGGTTCGGTGGGCCGGCCCATCGAGGGCGTCGAGGTGCGCACCGCCGACGACGGGGAACTCCTCGTCCGCGGGGCGACCGTCTTCGACGGCTATCTGCGGGCCGACGGCGGTGTCGACGACGCCCGCGACGAGGAGGGCTGGTTCGCCACCGGCGACATCGGCCACGTCGACTCGGACGGCTACGTCTGGGTCACCGACCGCAAGAAGGAGCTGATCGTGACCTCGACGGGCAAGAACGTCTCGCCCGCCCTCGTCGAGAACGCGCTCAAGGAGCACCCCCTCATCGGCCAGGCCCTGGTGCACGGCGACGGCCGCTCGTACCTGGTGGCCCTGCTCGTCCTCGACGCCGAGGTGGCGCCGGCCTGGGCCGCCGCGCGCGGCATCGAGGGCGACCTGGTCTCCCACCCGGCCGTACGGGAGGAGGTCGCGCGCGCCGTCGAGGCCGCCAACGCGCGCCTGAACCGCACCGAGCAGGTCAGGCGCCACCGCCTCCTGGCCGACGAGTGGGGGCCCGCGACCGGGGAGCTGACGCCCTCCCTGAAGCTGCGCCGCCGCGTGGTCCGCGCCAAGTACGAGCAGGTCATCGAGGGTCTGTACACCCCTTGATCAGCATGTGAGAAGTTCCGCTATGTGACGTGCGCCACCGCGTGATCGGGAATCGGTGGGGGAAGGTGTCCCGTCGGTCCGCGCGCGTCAGGGGTGTCGTGGGCCGGAGCACATTCCGGACCCCGGAGCTCTTCCGGGCACCAGAGAGTAGATCCCCCACGTGAGCAAGGAAGCCGTAGACTCGGCCGCCCTGGACGCATCTCGCACCGATGCCAGCCAGGCCCCCGCGGACGCGGGCGACGCCGGTTACAGCAAGGACCTCAAGGCCCGTCACGTCAACATGATCGCGATTGGTGGCGCGATCGGCACAGGACTCTTCCTCGGGGCGGGCGGCCGCCTCCACTCGGCGGGCCCCGCGCTCGCCCTCGCGTACCTCGTGTGCGGCATCTTCGCGTTCTTCGTCGTCCGCGCCCTCGGCGAGATGGTGCTCTACCGTCCGTCGTCCGGTTCGTTCGTCTCGTACGCGCGCGAGTTCCTCGGTGAGAAGGGCGCCTACGTCGCCGGCTGGATGTACTTCCTGAACTGGTCGACCACCGGCATCGCCGACATCACCGCGATCGCGCTCTACACGCACTACTGGAGCTTCTTCACCGACATCCCGCAGTGGGTGCTCGCGCTGATAGCCCTCGCGGTGGTCCTGGCCATCAACCTCATCTCGGTGAAGTACTTCGGCGAGATGGAGTTCTGGTTCGCGATCATCAAGGTCGCGGCGCTCGTCGCGTTCATGCTCATCGGCATCTTCCTGCTGGTCAGCCAGCACGACGTCGGCGGTGAGAAGCCGGGTCTGAGCGTCATCACCGACAACGGCGGATTCCTGCCGAACGGCCTGATGCCCGTCGTGATCGTCATGCAGGGCGTCGTCTTCGCCTACGCCTCGCTGGAACTGGTCGGCGTCGCGGCGGGCGAGACCGCCGACCCGCAGGAGATCGTGCCGCGCGCCGTGAACTCGATCATGTGGCGCGTGGGCCTGTTCTACGTGGGCTCGGTCGTCCTCCTCGCGCTGCTGCTCCCCGGATCGGTGTACTCGGCGGGCGAGAGCCCCTTCGTGACGGTCCTGTCCAAGATCGGCGTCCCGGCGGCCGGTGACGTGATGAACCTCGTCGTCCTGACCGCGGCCATGTCCTCGCTGAACTCGGGCCTGTACTCCACGGGCCGCATCCTGCGCTCCATGGCGATGTCGGGCTCGGCCCCCCGGTTCACCGCCCGGATGAACAAGAGCCAGGTGCCCTACGGCGGCATCCTGCTCACCGCGGGCGTGGGCGTCCTCGGTGTCGCCCTGAACAGCATCGTGCCGAGCAAGGCCTTCGAGATCGTCCTGAACGTGGCGTCCCTCGGGATCATCAGCACCTGGGTGATCATCATGGTCTGCCACCTGGCGTTCGTCCGCCGCTCCAAGGAGGGCGCCTTCGAACGTCCGAAGTTCCGGCTGCCGGGCAACCCGGTCACGGAGATCGTCACGATCGTCTTCCTGGTGGCCGTGCTCGGCCTGATGTGGAAGGACCCCGAGGTCGGCCGCAAGACGCTGTTCCTCATCCCGATCGTCGCCGCGGCCCTGGTCGTGGGCTGGTACGCGATCCGCCGCAAGGCCGACCGCGAGCGGGACGCCCTGACGGAGTAGCCCCTGGGGCTCGGCGGCACCACGGCACCCCCACAGGTGGCCGTGGGACTCGGCCGAGTCCGCACTGGCGGTGTGGCCCCCGGCGCCGGATGCTCGGGGGCATGGACCTCATGGTGCCGGTCAAGGACGGCGAAGTGTGGGCGCGGGACTCGGGGGTGCCGGGCGGCGCCGACGGCGAACGCCCGCCCCTGGTGCTGCTGCACCCGGGAGTCGCGGACTCCCGCGTCTGGGACGGCATGCTGCCGCGGCTCACCGCCCGGCACCGGGTGATCCGCTACGACGCGCGGGCGTACGGCAGGTCGCCCGAGCCGACGGCGGCGTACTCGCTCGTCGAGGACCTCGTCGCGGTCCTCGACCACTTCGGCGTGGCGCGGGCGTTCCTCGCCGGGTCGTCCATGGGCGGCGCCACCGCCATCGGCCTGGCCCTCCACGACCCCGCGCGCGTCACGGGCCTCGCCCTGGTGGTGCCGGCCGTCACCGGCTGCCCGGACCTCGTCTCGCCCGACTTCACGGCCGAGGTCGGCAGGCTCGCGGGGGCGGGCGACATCGACGGCATCGTGGCACTGGTCATGCGCGTCTCGGCCGCCGCGGGCACCGGCGACGACCCGCGGGTCCGCCGTTACGTCAGGGCGGTGATCCCGGCGTGGTTCGCCGCCCACGCCCACAGCGTGGAGGACCCGCCCGCCTACGACCGGCTCGGCGAACTCGACGTGCCGTGCGTCCTCGCCCTGGGCGAGCGCGACCAGCCCGAGGTGGTCCGGGCCAACGAGGAGATGGCGCGGCGCATCCCGGGCTGCCGCCTGGTGCGCCTCGCGGACAGTGACCACTTCCCGATGGTGCGTGAGCCGGAGGCGGTGACCGACCTCATCCTGGACGCCTACGAGAGCGCGCACCGACGGGCGGCGCACTGACGCGCGGCGCCCCACCGGCCGGCCGGAACAGGACCGGCCGGCCGGCGGCACGTCTCACGACAGGGCCGTCAGTGCCCGTGCCCGTCTCCACGGCCGTGGCCGTGGTCGTGGACGGTGTTCGTGGCGGCGATCTTCTTCCAGGACTTCGGCTCGGCCGTGTGGGCGGCCGACGAGAGGGTCAGGCCGGCGGCCTTCGCGGCCGGGGCCTCCGGACGCGTCGGCTGGTACAGCCAGGTGTCGAAGAGCCCGGCGAGCGGCTTGCCCGAGACCTTCTCGGCGTACTTCACGAAGTCGCCGACCTTGGCGTTGCCGTACGCGTACGCCTTCGGCCAGCCCTTCAGGATCGCGAAGAACGCGTCGTCGCCGATCTCGTTGCGCAGCGCCTGCAGGGCCAGCGCGCCCCGGTCGTAGACGGCGATGTCGAACTGGTCGTCCGGGCCCGGGTCGCCCGGCTTCACCGTCCAGAACGGGTCGTCGGCGGGGTGCTGCGCGTACACGTGGTCCGCGAGTTCCTGCGCGGTGCCCTCGCCCTCCTTCTCCGACCACAGCCACTGGCTGTAGCGGGCGAAGCCCTCGTTGACCCAGATGTCCTTCCAGCCGTGCACGGAGACGCTGTCCCCGTACCACTGGTGGGCCAGCTCATGGACGACGATGGAGGTGTTGGCGCCGTTCCTGAACGCGGCGGGGCTGTAGAACGGCCGCGTCTGGGTCTCCAGGGCGTAGCTGCTCTTGACGTTCGGGACGTATCCGCCGAGCGCGTTGAAGGGGTAGTCCCCGAAGACCGTCTCCAGCCACTCGGCGACCTCGGCGGTCCGCTCGATGCTGGCGCGCGCGGCGCCCGCGTTGTCGCCGAGGTCCTTGCTGTAGGCGTTGAGGACCGGCAGACCGCCCTCGGTCCTGTCGGTCGTGATGTCGAACTTGCCGACCGCGAGCGTGGTGAGATAGCTGGCCTGCGGCTTGTTGGAGCGCCAGTTGTAGCGCGTCCAGCCCAGCTTCGAACTCTGCGACTGGAGCACGCCGTTGGAGATCGCCTGCGTGCCGTCGGGCACGGAGACCGACACGTCGTAGGTGGCCTTGTCCAGCGGGTGGTCGTTGGACGGGAACCACCACACGGCGGCCTCCGGCTCCTGTGCGGCGACACCGCCGTCCGGCGTCCGGTGCCAGGCCGTGTAGCCGTTGATCTTCAGCTCGGACGGCTTGCCCGCGTACCGCACGACGACCGTGACGGCCGTGTTCCTGGGCAGCCCCGCGGCCGGCGTGATCTCCAGCTCCTGGTCGCCGGTCTTGGCGAACCTGGCCTTCTTGCCGTTGACCCGCACCTCGGAGACCTTGAGCCCGAAGTCGAGGTTGAACCGCGAGAGGTCCTGCTTCGTGCGGGCGTTGATCGTCGCCGTGCCCTCGATGAGGTCGGTGGCGGGCTGGTACTTCAGCCGCAGGTCGTAGTGCGAGACGTCGTATCCGCCGTTGCCGCTCGCCGGGTAGTAGGGGTCGCCGATGCCCGGGGCCCCGGGGGTGAAGTCCGCGGCCGATGCCGGGATCGCCAGCAGCAGGGAGGCCGCGATCGCCCCCGGAACGATGAGTCTGCGGTGCACGTCAAGCTCCAAGTCGTCGTCACGAGTCACAGAGGCCCAAGACCCTGTATGTCTTGGTCGCCGAGCCTATTCAGCCCTTACGGCGCACGTCATGTCCATGGCCCCTGCTGTCACACGATCGCCATTCGGCCGACATGTGCCTCGATGTCCCGAGCACCTGACAGGCACGTCCCGCCCCCTGTCGCGCGGGAGTTCGCCGGTGTACCTTCCGCGCCATGCCGATACGTGCGCGACGCACCCGCCTCCTCTGGAGATCGCTGCTGACGGCGGCCCTGGCCGCCCTGATGGCCACGCTCATGACCCCGGGCGCGGCACAGGGGGCCGCGGGCCCCCGTACCCCCGATGAGAGCAAGCCCGTGTACGCGTACGAGAACGCGATACGCGAGTCCGTGTGGGTCGACACCGGACTCGACGGTGACGCGGACGGCAGGAGCGACCGCGTCGCCGTCGACATCGTCAGGCCCCGCGAACTCGACCGCACCGGCCGCCGGATACCCGTGATCATGGACGCCAGCCCGTACTACGCCTGCTGCGGGCGCGGCAACGAGAGCCAGAGGAAGACCTACGACGCGCAGGGGAACCCCGTACGGTTCCCGCTCTACTACGACAACTACTTCGTCCCGCGCGGCTACGGCTACGTCGCCGTGGACCTGGCGGGAACGAACCGCTCGGACGGCTGCGTCGACGTCGGCGGCCGCTCCGACGTCCGGTCCGCCAAGGCCGTCGTCGACTGGCTGAACGGCCGGGCCCGGGGCTACACCAGCCGCGCGGGACAGGAACGCGCGAAGGCGTCCTGGTCCAACGGCAGGACCGGGATGATCGGCAAGAGCTACGACGGCACCGTCGCGCAGGGCGTGGCCGCCACCGGTGTCGAGGGGCTCAAGACGATCGTGCCGATCGGCGCGATCTCCTCCTGGTACGACTACTACTTCCAGCAGGGCGCCCCCCTCTACGACAGCGGCCCCGAATGGCTCTCGAACGCCGTCGAGAGCCCCGAGGCGCGCGCCCGCTGCGGCGCCGTGCAGCAGCGCCTGATCGACGGCGCGCCCCGCAGCGGCGACTGGACCCGCCTGTGGAGCGAGCGCGACCACGTCCCGGACGCCGACAAGGTGCGGGCCAGCGTCTTCGTCGTCCACGGCATGCAGGACCTGAACGTCCGCGCCAAGCACTTCGGCCAGTGGTGGGACGCCCTCGCCGAGAACGGCGTCGACCGCAAGATCTGGCTCAGCCAGGCCGGTCACGTCGACCCCTTCGACTTCCGCAGGGCCGACTGGGTCCGCACCCTGCACCGCTGGTTCGACCACGAACTCCTCGGCCACGACAACGGCGTGGACCGCGAGCCGATGGCCGACGTCGAACGCGCCCCCGACCACTGGACCACCGACCGCGTGTGGCCCCCGCGCGCCACCGACACGGTCGCGCTCCGGCCCGCCGAAGGCGACGCGCCGGGCGTCGGCACGCTCGGCACCCGTCGGGCCAAGGGCACCGAGACCTTCACCGACGACCCGGGCCTGAGCGAGACGGACTGGGCCGAGCGGATCGACGTGCCGACACCCGCCAAGGCCGGCTTCGTCACCCGGCCCCTCGCCCGTGACCTGCGCCTGTCCGGCTCCTCCAGCGTGACCGTGACCGCGACCCCGACGACCCGCACCGCCCACCTCTCCGCCGTCCTCGTCGACCTCGGCCCGGCCACCATCCGCGACTACGCCGCCGCGGGCGAGGGCATCACCACGCTCGCCGAACGCGACTGCTGGGGACCGAGCACCGCCGGCGACAGCTCCTGCTACCGCCGGACGCAGGCCAGGACCGCCGACGTCGAGCACACGGTCTTCAGCCGCGGCTGGGCCGACCTCGGCACCTGGGCCGACGCGCGCCGCGGGCGCCCGCTCACCCCGGGCAGGCCCCACACCATCACGGTGGACCTCGCCGCGAGCGACCACGTCGTCCCCAAGGGGCACCGCCTCGCGCTGATCGTCGCGGGCACCGACAAGAACCTCATCGAACCCCCCGCCGACACCCCGACGCTCACCGTCGACCTGGCCCGCACCCACGCGAAGGTGCCGCTCGTCGGCGGCGCGAGCGCGTTCAGGACCACCGCGTCCGCCACCCCCCGCGAGACCCGTCTCGACGGCGTCGCCCCGCCGCGTCCGCTCACCCCCCTACCGGGAGGCAGAACCTCATGACACCCCGCATCCGCACCCTCGCGCTCGCCTGCGCCACCGCGGCCCTCGCCGCCCCGCTCCTGACGGTGCCCGCCCGGGCGAGCGCGGAGCCGCCCCGCACCGGCTTCGAGGAGTCCGAAGGCGCCCGCTGGACCAGCGGGCCCGAGGAACAGCGGCTCCTGGCCACGGTCGACGAGGCGAGCGACCGCATAGCCGTCTCCCGGATCGGAAGAACCAAGCAGGACCGGCCGATCCAGCTGGTCCGCGTCGGGGAGCACCGCACGAAGAACACCGTGCTGCTGATCTGCAGCCAGCACGGCGACGAGCCGTCCGGGCGCGAGGCCTGTCTGACCACCGTCCGCGACCTGGCGTACGCCAAGGACCGCGCGACCCGGGAGTTCCTGAAGCGCACCACGCTCCTCGTCGTCCCGACGGCCAACCCCGACGGCCGCGCCGCCGACACCCGCGGCAACTCCGACGGCCTCGACGTCAACCGCGACCACCTCTCGCTGGCGACCGCCGAGGCCCGCGCGACGGCCGCGGTCATCCGCGACCACCGGCCCGACGTCATCTACGACCTGCACGAGTACGGGGCCACCCCCAAGTACTACGACAAGGACCTCTTCGACCTCTGGCCGCGCAACCTCAACACCGACGAGGCGGTGCACAAGGAGGCGCGGACCCTCTCGAAGGCGTACGTACGCCCGGCCGCGGAGAGCGACGGCTACACGACGGGCACCTACGGCATCTGGACGGACCCCGTCACCGGTGAGCCCGTCAAGCAGACCGCGGGCGACGGCCAGGAGCGCATCCTGCGCAACATGTCCGGCATCAAGCACGCGGCGGGCCTGCTCATCGAGAGCCGCGTCGACCCGCTCACCGACGCGGAGAAGAACGACGAGGCGCTGAACAACCGCCGCCGCGTCGACTCCCAGCTCTCCGCGCTCGGCGGCCTCTTCGACTACACGGACGAGCGGCGCGCGGGCCTGGAGCGGGCCACCGGAGCGGCCCGTGCCGAGGGCTACCGCGACCGCGGCCCGGTCTACGTCGGCGGCGCCGACAACGACCCCGCCGAGCCGTCCGAGGTCATCGCCGACCCGCCCTGCGGCTACCGCCTGACCGCCGCCCAGTACGCCGGCATCAAGGACGAACTCGCCCTGCACGGGGTGCGCGTGAAGCGCCAGAAGTCCGGCGCGTACGTCCCGCTCCGGCAGCCGGCCAGGGCCCTCGTGCCGCTGCTCCTCGACGAGCGGGCGACTTACCACATGGTCACAGCTCGGCCCGACATGAGCTGTTGACGGGTGAGATGTAGGTCACATGTGGTAGGGGGTATCAAGAACAAACAGTCGACCGAAAACGGTCGGCGACAGACGATCGACGACAAGCGATCGACCCCTTGAAAGGTGCCACTTGTGACGCATGAACAGCAGAAGGCGGACGACGGGGGAGGGTCGCCGGACATCATGACGCCCGCCCCCGGCGGCCGGTCCCCACAGACGGACCGGGTGGTGTTCGGCGTCACCGCCGTGCTGACCCTGGCGTTCGTGGTCTGGGGCGCGGTGGCGACGGACACGCTCAAGGATGTCTCCACGGACATGCTGAACGGTCTGATGCACAACGGCGGTTGGTTCTTCATGCTGGCCGCCACCGGATTCGTCGTCTTCGCGCTCTGGCTGGCCGTCAGCCGGTACGGCAAGATCACCCTGGGCAGGGAGGGCGAGGCACCGGAGTTCCGCACGGTCTCCTGGGTCGCCATGATGTTCAGCGCCGGCATGGGCATCGGCCTGATGTTCTACGGCGTGAGCGAGCCCCTGGCGCACTTCACCTCGCCGCCGCCGGGCACCGACCCGGCGGACGCGGCCGCCGCGATGGAGACGTCGCTGGCCACCACCCTCTTCCACTGGACGCTCCACCCCTGGGCGATCTACGCGGTCGTGGGCCTCGCCATCGCGTACAGCACCTTCCGGCGCAACCGGCGCCAGACCATCAGCGCCGTCTTCGAACCGCTCATCGGCAAGAAGCACGCCCGCGGCGCCTGGGGCCGGGTCATCGACATCCTGGCCATCTTCGCGACGCTCTTCGGCTCGGCGGCCTCCCTCGGCCTCGGCGCCCTGCAGATCGGCAGCGGCATCGAGGTGCTCGACTGGATGAACGACGCGGGCACCGGCCTGCTCGTCGTCATCATCGGCGTGCTGACCCTGGCCTTCGTGGCCTCCGCCATCTCCGGGGTGGAGAAGGGCGTCCAGTGGCTGTCCAACATCAACATGGTGCTCGCGCTGCTGCTCGTCGTGTTCGTCTTCATCGCGGGCCCGACGGTCATCATGCTCGACATGCTGCCGACCTCCATCGGCGCCTACCTCGACGACCTGCCGCAGCTCATCGGCCGCACCGAGGCATCCAGCGGCAAGGGCGTCGCGGACTGGCTGAGCGGCTGGACGGTCTTCTACTGGGCCTGGTGGATCTCCTGGACACCCTTCGTCGGCATGTTCATCGCGCGCATCAGCCGCGGCCGTACGATCCGCCAGTTCGTCGGCGGCGTGATGCTGGTGCCCAGCACGGTCAGCCTCATCTGGTTCGCCGTCTTCGGCGGCAGCGCCATGACCGTCTCCGAGCGAGGCGGCCTCAAGGGCGAGACGACGGCGGAGGCGCAGCTCTTCGGCCTGCTCCACGAGTACCCGATCGCCACCGTCACCAGCCTGCTCGTGATGATCCTGGTCGGCATCTTCTTCGTCTCGGGAGCCGACGCCGCGTCCATCGTCATGGGCACGCTCTCGCAGAAGGGCGCGCTCGAACCCAGCCGGCTCGTCGTGGTCTTCTGGGGCGTCGTGACCGGCGCCGTGGCGGCGATCATGCTGCTCATCGGGGACGGTTCGGGTGACGCGCTCACCGGTCTGCAGAACCTCACGATCCTCGTGGCGGCCCCCTTCACCCTCGTGATGATCGGCCTGTGCGTGTCCCTGATGCGGGACCTGCGCCACGACCCGCTGATCGTGCGCGGCGAGCACGGCACGGAAGCCGTCGAGAAGGCCGTGATCGCGGGACACGAGCAGTACGACGGCGACTTCGAGATCCGTATCGGCCCGTCCACGGACGAGGACCTGGACGGTCCGGAGCCGGACAACGACTCGGCACCGGCGCGCTGAGCCCGGCCGGGCCGGGTCCGGACCCGACCCGGCCCGGCCCGTCCAGCCGAGTGTGCTCGGGTACGCCATCGAGCACGCGTACGCCCCACCGGCCCCAGCCACCCCGGGGCGGCGGCGGATCGGGCGAGGAATGTGCCGTGCCGTGCTCACATCACACCATCGGCGGGGATACTCACAGCATGTCTGCCGAGTACGCGACCTTCGGTCTGGCGCCGGCCATGCGGGCCGGCGGGGTCCTCGCCAACGGTGACTACCAAGTGCACCGTGACTTCGTCGACTTCATCGTCGACGGCCGCCCCCTGCTGTTCCGGCTCTCCGACCTCGACGCGGTGTCCCCGCTGGCCGCGGACATCCCGCCCGCCATATTCACCGCACACGTCCGCAGACTCCTGCTGGAGGCGGAGGCACCGCTGCGTGACAACCGGTACGTCATATACGGCTGCCCGGAGTGCGAGGGCCTGGAGTGCGGTGCCGTCACCGCGGTCATCGAGAAGGCCGCCGACGGCAGCGACGACTTCGTCTGGCGCGACTTCGCCTGGCAGACGGGGGAACCGGTCGATCTGCGGCTCAACGGGTACCACGGCATAGGGCCGTTCCGCTTCAGCGGTCCCGAGTACCGCCGGGCGCTGCGGCAGTTGCTCGCGGCCGACGAGCCGCAGGCCCGCCGCCGGGTGCTGCTCATCGGGGCCCGCGTCGCGCTCCTCGCCAAGCTGGCCGCGGCCCTGCGGACCATCGGCATCGGCGCGGAGATCGCCGCCGACGCGGCGGACGTGCCGCCGGACGAGCTGCGCACGTACGGGGCGGTCGCCTTCGGGCGCACGGTGCCCGCCGAGACCCGTCAATCCGTGCGGTCCGCCTTCGAGGGGGCGGGGGTACGGGTCGCCTACGTCGACGGGCTCGCCCCGATAGTGCCGCTCCTGGTGGCGCAGATCGAGTACGCGCTCGACCGGAGCCCCGCGGAGCAGCGGCGGCTCACCCGGCTCGCGGCCGGGCGGGACGCGGCGCGGCTCTCCGTCACGTCCACGTGCCGGGTGCAGTTGATCGCGTACCGCAGGGACCGGCTGTCGCGGACGCACGTCCACGAGGTCTTCGACGAGGTGCTGGAGCCGGGGGAGCACCGGGTGCCGTTGGCCGCGCACAGCACGAAGGGCGACTCGTACGTGGTGGCCCGGACCTCCACCAGTGTTCTCGTCACGTCGACCTCCGCGGGTGGCGTGCGGCGCCGCGCGGAACGCCGGCCGGGAGGAACCGGTAAGAACCCGTAAGAACCGGTAAGAACCGGTAAGAGGGTCTCCTCGCGGCCGACGTGTCGGAGCTTACGACTCGGCTGAGATGAACTGGCTCCCGAGGGCCTCGGGGGGCGGCTCGGAGACGTCGCCCTGGGCCCCGGTGGGCTCCTGCCGCCCGCCGCTCCCGGTCACCGCGTCGGGGCCGGGCACGGAATCGGCACCGGCCGCGTCCAGGGACTCCAGCCACGGCGCGGCATACACGTTGGCGCGCGCGGGCCGCCTGGCCGCCGCCAGGGCGAGCTGCTCCGCCCGTGCCGAGGGCGGTCCGTCGGTCGGCGGCGAGTAGGGCACCACGCTGCTCAGCCAGGCGACGATCTGCGCCCCGGGGACCGTGAGCGTCGTGCCGTCGAAGGACGACGCGAAGCGCCGGGTCGACGAACTGTTCTGGTAGCTGCCCGACAGCGAGAACGGGCCGAAGCCCACGCTGCCCCTGATCGACGTGGACTGCGTGGCCCTCTGGAGGTCGGTGGTGCCCCAGTCCGCGCTTATCTTGATGTCCCTGGCCAGAATGAAGGAAGAGGGCAGCAGCGAGAAGATCCCCTCGTTCTTGTCGTTGACCTCCCCGGTCGAATAGTCGCCGGGACGGCGGCCGGCCGTGCTCCACCCGCGCAGGGACGTCAGTGACGAGTCCAGCCAGCGGCGGCGTATCTCGATGCGGCCGAAGCGGAAGGAGATGGTCATGTTCGACGTCTCGGTCTGCAGGCTGTACTGGGTCCTCTCCGTGGAACCGGCGGAACCGACGCGCCACAGTCCGAGATTGATTCCGCCACCGGCCCCGTACCGCGAGAAGCGCGATTCCTCGTTGATGCGGAGACGGCTGCTCTGGAGTGTCAGTGCCGTGAAGTTCGTGGCGCCCGACTCGGCGAACCAGTTGCCGGGGAACGCCTCGCACAGATGCCAGAAGATGTTCGGGTCGACGACACTGCCCCGCCGGGTCTGCACATACGTCTGCCGGGCACGCGAGAAGATGCCCGCGAGGCTCGACTGCTGGTACTGGCCCAGGGTGGCGAGGGCGCTCTCCACCACACCGGGGCTCGCGGCCTGGAGGTCCTGGTAGGCCAGGTCCACGGGCGCCCTGAGCACCGGCGCGAGGACGGCCCACTTCCGCTGGTCCTCCGGCTTGCTCAGGTCGTACTGGAGGAAGTTCGTCGTGTAGCTGAGCAGGGCGGCGTTGTAGAGCTGGAACTTGTTCTTGTAGTTGCGGTACAGCGGCGAGTCGACCTTCACCGTGACGGGCAGGCCGTTCTCGTCGAAGTCCTGGCCGTCCACGAAAAGCGTGTTGAACGCCTTCTCGTACGCCCTCTGTCCGTCGGGGTCGGGCTGCTGCGGATTCACGTTCGCGCGCACGATCTCGCCGTAGACGGTGTCCGTGCTGACACCGCCGACCGCATAGGACGGGGTCAGCAGCGGAACCGGGTCCACCAGCGTGGCGAAGTTCTCGCTGGCCGCGACGGAACCGTTCGGATTGCTCGGGGACCACGGATTGGCGAACTGGGCCGCGTCCACGGGATTTCCGGGCAGTTGCAGCGACATGTACGTAGACGCCCGGCGCAGTATCGGCTGCCCGCCGCCCACCCCGGAAGGGGCGACGGTGAGTGCGTCGAAGATCGCGTCGTAAATCGACTGCAGAAGTTGCTTCTGATCGATGGCCATGGGATTCCCCCTAGATTGACCACCATCGGATGGGATGGAGAGCCGCTGGGTCGCGGCGAGTGTCACTGTGGTCCTACTCCGGCGGAGCGAGAGCGTCAACGAGGGCGGAGGCGAGTCCCCGTAGAATGCCCCCCTGATGACCGCAACCCTCGTCGCCAAAGACCTCGCCGCCGGCCACGGCGACCGCACCCTCTTCTCCGGCCTTGACCTCGTCGTCGCCCCTGGTGACGTCATCGGTCTCGTCGGCCCCAACGGGGCGGGCAAAAGCACCCTCCTGCGGCTGCTCGCCGGGCTGGAGACCCCCGAGGGCGGCGCGCTGAGACTGTCGCCGCCCGCCGCCTCCGTGGGGCACCTGCCCCAGGAGCCCGACCGCCGCCCCGGCGAGACGGTCCGCGCCTTCCTGGCCCGCCGCACCGGCGTCGCGGAGGCCCAGCGCCTGATGGACGAGGCGACCCGGGCCCTGGTCGACGGCGCCCCGGGCGCCGACGACGCGTACGCCGACAGCCTGGAGCGGTGGCTGGCACTCGGCGGCGCGGACCTCGACGAGCGCGCCGAGGAGGTCGCGGACTCCCTCGGCCTCGCCGTCGGCCCCGACCAGGAGATGACGTCGCTCTCCGGGGGCCAGGCGGCCCGCGCGGGCCTCGCCTCCCTCCTGCTCTCGCGCTACGACGTGTTCCTCCTGGACGAGCCGACGAACGACCTCGACCTGGCGGGCCTCGACCGCCTGGAGCACTTCGTGAAGGGCCTGCGGGCGGGCACGGTCGTCGTCAGCCACGACCGGGAGTTCCTCAGCCGCACCGTCACCAAGGTCCTCGAACTGGACCTGGCCCAGCAGCAGATCAACCTCTACGGCGGCGGCTACGACGCCTACCTGGAGGAGCGGGAGGTGGCCCGCAGGCACGCCCGCGACGAGTACGAGGAGTACGCCGACAAGAAGGCGGCGCTGGAGGGCCGCGCCCAGATGCAGCGCTCCTGGGCGGACAAGGGCGTCAAGAACGCCCGCCGCAAGGCCAGGGCCGGCGGCGGCGACAACGACAAGATCGGACGGAACTTCCGCAGCGACGCCACCGAGAAGCAGGCCGCCAAGGCCCGCCAGACGCAGCGCATGATCGAGCGGCTCGACGTCGTCGACGAACCCCGCAAGGAGTGGGAGCTGCGCATGGAGATCGCCGCGGCCCCCCGCTCCGGCGCGGTCGTGGCGGGGCTGCGGGACGCCGAGGTGCGCCGCGGCGCGTTCACGCTGGGCCCCGTGACCCTGCAGATCGACTGGGCGGACCGCGTGGCGATCACCGGCGCGAACGGCTCGGGCAAGTCGACGCTGCTCGGGGCCATGCTCGACCGCGTCCCCCTGAGCGCGGGCCACGCGAACCTCGGCTCGGGCGTCCTCGTCGGCGAGGTCGACCAGGCCCGCGCGCTGTTCCACGGCGAGGAGTCGCTGCTCGACGCGTTCTGCGCGGCCGTGCCCGACACCGAACCGGCCGAAGTCCGCACGCTGCTCGCGAAGTTCGGTCTGAAGGCGGACCACGTCCTGCGGCCGGCGGCGACGCTCTCACCCGGCGAGCGCACCCGCGCCGCCCTGGCCCTGCTCCAGGGCAGGGGCGTCAACCTCCTGGTCCTCGACGAGCCGACCAACCACCTCGACCTGCCGGCGATCGAGCAGCTGGAGTCCGCCCTCGACTCCTACGAGGGGACCCTGCTGCTCGTCACCCACGACCGCAGGATGCTGGACGCCGTCCGCGTGACGCGCCGCCTCGAGGTGGCGGAGGGCAGAGTGACCGAGCTGTCACTCTGACCTCCGCCCCGCCCCGGACCGCGAGGACGACGCGGCGTCAGGACGTCAGCGTCGCTTCGGGTCCACCAGGCCGGCCCGGCGCAGCGCCTCGGCCATCGCGTCGTTGGCGGGCGGCGGACCCTGCCGCTGCCCGCCGCGCCGGTCGCCTCCCTGGCCGCCGCCGCGCTTGCCCTGCCCACCGCGCTGCCCCTGCCCGGGCGCCTGGCCCTGGCCCTGCCGCTGCTGCGGCGGACGGCCGCCGCCGCGCCGGGGCCGCTCCTCGCCCGACGGGCTCGCCTCGTCGTCGAGGCGGAGCGTCAGCGAGATCCGCTTGCGCGGGATGTCGACGTCCATGACCTTCACCTTGACGATGTCGCCGGGCTTCACGACGTCCCGCGGGTCCTTCACGAACGTCTTCGACATGGCGGACACGTGCACCAGACCGTCCTGGTGCACGCCCACGTCCACGAACGCCCCGAACGCCGCCACGTTGGTCACGACGCCTTCCAGCACCATGCCGGAGGCCAGGTCGGAGATCTTCTCGACGCCTTCCTTGAACGTGGCCGTCTTGAAGGCGGGACGCGGGTCGCGGCCGGGCTTCTCCAGCTCCTTCAGGATGTCCGTGACGGTCGGCAGACCGAAGACCTCGTCCACGAAGTCGTCGGGGCGGAGCGAGCGCAGCGCCGCCGTGTCGCCGATCAGCGAGGCGACCTCGCCGCCCGTCGCCTTCACCATCTTGCGCACCACCGGATACGCCTCGGGGTGCACGCTGGAGGCGTCCAGCGGGTCGTCGCCGCCGCGGATGCGCAGGAAGCCGGCGCACTGCTCGTACGCCTTGGGACCGAGCCTGGCGACGTCCTTGAGGCCCTTGCGGCTCGTGAAGGGGCCGTTGGCGTCACGGTGCGCGACGATGTTCTCCGCGAGGCCCGCGCCGATGCCGGAGACCCGGGCGAGCAGCGGGGCGGACGCGGTGTTCACGTCCACGCCCACGCCGTTCACACAGTCCTCGACGACCGCGTCGAGCGAGCGCGAGAGCTTCACCTCGGAGAGGTCGTGCTGGTACTGGCCGACGCCGATCGACTTCGGGTCGATCTTCACCAGCTCGGCGAGCGGGTCCTGAAGCCGCCGCGCGATGGAGACCGCGCCGCGGATCGACACGTCCAGGCCGGGCAGCTCCTGCGAGGCGAAGGCCGAGGCGGAGTACACGGAGGCGCCCGCCTCGGAGACCATCACCTTGGTGAGGTTCAGCTCGGGGTGGCGCGCGATGAGGTCGGCGGCGAGCCTGTCGGTCTCGCGGGACGCGGTGCCGTTGCCGATCGCGAGCAGGTCGACCTCGTGCGCCTCTGCCAGCGCGGCGAGCGTGGCCAGCGACTGGTCCCACTTGTTGGCGGGCACGTGCGGGTGGATCGTGTCGGTCGCCACGACCTTGCCCGTGGCGTCGACGACCGCGACCTTCACACCCGTACGGAAACCGGGGTCGAGGCCCAGCGTCGCGCGCGTGCCCGCCGGTGCCGCGAGCAGCAGGTCGCGCAGGTTGGACGCGAAGACCCGCACGGCCTCGTCCTCGGCGGCCGTGCGCAGCCGCAGCCGCAGGTCGATGCCGAGGTGGACCAGGATGCGGGTGCGCCAGGCCCAGCGCACCGTGTCCCGCAGCCACTTGTCGCCGGGGCGCCCGCGGTCGGCGACGCCGAAGCGGTGCGCCACGATCCCCTCGTACGAGGAAGGACCCTCCGTGGGCTCCTCGGGCTCCAGGACGAGGTCGAGGACGTCCTCCTTCTCGCCGCGCAGCATGGCGAGCACGCGGTGCGAGGGCAGCTCGGTGAAGGGCTCGGCGAAGTCGAAGTAGTCGGCGAACTTGGCGCCCGCCTCCTCCTTGCCCTCCCTGACCTTCGCGGCGAGCCTGCCGCGCACCCACATGCGCTCGCGCAGCTCGCCGATCAGATCGGCGTCCTCGGAGAACCGCTCGGCGAGGATCGCGCGCGCCCCGTCGAGGGCGGCCTGCGGGTCCGCGACGCCCTTGTCCGCGTCGACGAACGCGGCGGCCGCGGCGCGCGGCTCGACCGAGGGGTCGGCGAGCAGGCCGTCGGCCAGCGGTTCGAGACCGGCCTCGCGGGCGATCTGCGCCTTGGTGCGCCGCTTGGGCTTGAACGGGAGGTAGATGTCCTCCAGGCGCGCCTTGGTGTCCGCCTCGCGGATGCGCGCCTCGAGGTCGTCGGTGAGCTTGCCCTGCTCGCGGACCGAGTCGAGGATCGCGGCGCGCCGCTCCTCCAACTCGCGCAGGTAGCGCAGCCGCTCCTCAAGCGTGCGCAGCTGCGCGTCGTCGAGCATCTCGGTCGCTTCCTTGCGGTAGCGCGCGATGAAGGGCACCGTCGAACCGCCGTCGAGCAGGTCGACGGCGGCCTTCACCTGCCGCTCCCGTACGCCGAGCTCCTCGGCGATCCTGCCTTCGATGGAGGACGCAGTGGGCGTCTTCAAAGCTGCCACGTTCCGGTACCGCCTTCTCGCTGGGTTGCCCGGCAATTGTGGCAGGTGGTCACGGCAACGGGCGGTCAGACCCGGCGGGCCCGCCCGGCGCGCCCCCCGCTCCTGCCGGTGGAACGCGAAGCTCCGCCGAACAGCCGGGCCAGCGCCCGGAACGGCAGGGTGACGACGGTGGCGACGGCACCGGCGATCTGGCGCAGGACATCCGCGATGGCACGGAACATGAGGTTCCCCTCTCGTCTCCCGGCGCGCAGGTGTGCGGCCGGGGGACGGACGGGTACCTCGGTCGGGCCGTACCATGCCGAACGCGTCTCAGCGCTTGCCGATGAGGTCCGCGGGGAACGCCCCGGCCCGCAGCGCGGCCCCGACGAACACCGTGCCCAGCTCCGTGAGGCGTTCGACGCCCGCCGGGCCCAAGTGCTCGTAGGGCGCGCGGTCCAGGCGGTCGGTCTCCGCCTCGATCTCCTCGCGCAGTGCGATCCCGGCGCCGGTCAGCTCGCCCTCGGCGTCGAGCACGCCGCGGGCGCGCAGGCGCTCCTCCGCGGCGTCCCACTCGTCCTTGTTCCAGCCGCGGGTGGAGAAGACCCACTTCGGGCGGGTGCCCTTGCCGGTGGCGGTATGGGTGACCAGCGCCTCCAGACCGTCGAGCCCGGCGCCGAGCAGGACGCCCACGTGCCCGTCGCCGCGGTGCTCGCGCAGCAGCGTCGCGGCGTGCCAGTACGCCAGGTGCGGCTCCCGCGGCACGGGCAGGTCGGCGTGGGCGGAGTACAGGGGCCGGCCGCCGCGGGCGCAGGCCTCGGTGGCGCGCAGCGCGAGCCCGGCGGCCTCGGCCATCTCCGGTGAGGCGACGGCGTCGTCGCCGAGGAGGCGCCGCAGCGTCGCGTCGACGCCGCGCAGCCGGGCCGCGAGGACGTCCTCGGGGGAGGCGGTGCGCCAGATGTCCGGCACGTGCGCGGCCACGAGGTCGTGCTTGTAGTTGTAGAAGGCGGCGGTCACGGCTCCGGCCCCGACGGCTCCCAGGGCCGCCGCGCGCACCGCGAAGTTGACGGCGCTGGGGTGGGTGATGCCGAGTCCGGCCAGCTCACGCGTCACGTCCGGCGAGAAGTAGTGCGACGAGTGCAGGGCGTTGAGCGCGTTGTGGCAGCGGCGTCCGGCGCGGGGGTGCGGCGCGGCGGACGAGGGCGCGGCCGTCGCGGCCGTGGAGGTCGTCGAGGCCGTGGAGGTCGTCGAAGAGGTCATGGGAGCACGCTACCTACTGGTCGGTATGACGTCTCCGGTCCACCCCCGCGCAAACACGCCATGGCGGGAACGGCACCGGCTCCCGGAGAGCGCGAGGAAGACCATGGCAGGAAGGGCCATGGCAGGGAGGGCCATGGCAGGGAGGGCCATGGCAGGAATGGTGGGTCATGCGTCATTGCGGCCATGCGGCGGGCGCCGAAGAATCGAGGGCATGGAGCAGCGAACCGTTCTGGTCGTCCTCTTCGACGGTGTCCAGAGCCTGGACGTCACCGGCCCCGTGGAGGTCTTCACGGGCGCCGGCATGGCCCACGACGGCGGCGAACCCGCGTACGCCGTGCGCACCGCCTCCCTGGACGGCGGCCCCGTACGCACGTCGAGCGGCCTCACGCTCGTCCCGGACCACCCGCTGTCCGACGCCCCCGTGCCGCACACGCTGCTCGTGCCCGGCGGCATGGGCACGCGCCCCGAGGACCCGGCGCTGATCGGCTGGCTGCGCGCGCACGGCCCGCGCGCCGAGCGCCTGGTCTCGGTCTGCACCGGCGCCATCAGGCTCGCCCAGGCGGGCCTGCTGGAGGGGCGCAGGGCGACGACGCACTGGGCGTACTGCGACAAGCTCGCCAGGGACCATCCGGGCGTCGAGGTCGACCCCGATCCGATCTACGTCCGCGACGGCCGGGTCGCGACGTCGGCGGGGGTCACCGCGGGCATCGACCTCGCCCTGGCGCTCGTGGAGGAGGACCTGGGCCGCGAGGTCGCCCTGACCGTCGCCCGGCACCTCGTGGTCTTCCTGCGGCGGCCGGGCAACCAGGCGCAGTTCAGCGTCCAGCTCTCCGCGCAGACCGCGCGGCGCGAACCGCTGCGCGAGGTGCAGCAGTGGATCACCGAGCACCCGGAAGCGGACCTCTCGGTGGACGCGCTGGCGGCACGCGCGAACCTCTCGCCCCGCCACTTCGCCCGCGCCTTCCAGGCCGAGACCGGGCTGACGCCGGGCAAGTACGTCGACCGCGTCCGCGTCGAGCACGCGCGCCGGCTCCTGGAGGACACGTCCGACGGGGTCGAGGAGGTCTCGCGCGCCTGCGGCTACGGCACTCCGGAGGCCATGCGCCGCGCCTTCCTCAAGGCGCTCGGCACGGCCCCCGCGGAGTACCGCCGCCGCTTCCACCCCGTGCCACCCGCGGCGGACCCCGCCGCCCCGAACCGCACATCCACCGCCCACGCCAACCGATGAGGACACCATGCAGATAGCCATTGCCCTGTACGAGCGCTTCACCGCCCTCGACGCGATCGGCCCGTACCAGACGCTCTCCCCGCTGCCCGGCGCCGAGACCGTCTTCGTGGCCGAGGAGGCGGGGCCGGTCCACGACGACAGCGGGAGCCTCACGCTGATCGCCGGCAAGTCGTTCGCGGAGGTGCCGCGCCCCGACATCGTGGTGGTGCCCGGCGGCCCCGGCCAGAGCGACCAGATGGAGAACGAACCGCTCCTCGGCTGGCTCCGCGCCGTCGACGCCACCTCGACCTGGACGACCTCGGTGTGCACGGGGTCGCTCGCGCTCGCCGCCGCCGGCCTGCTCAAGGGCCGCCGCGCGACCTCGCACTGGCTCGCCCTGACCGAGCTGGACGGGCTCGGCGTCGAGTCGACGGGGGAGCGAGTCGTCTTCGACGGCAAGTACGTCACCGCGGCCGGTGTCTCGTCGGGCATCGACATGGGCCTCGCCCTGGCGGGCCGGATCGCGGGCGACGAGCACGCGCAGGCCGTCCAGCTCATGACCGAGTACGACCCGCAGCCGCCCTACGACGCGGGGTCCCCGGAGAAGGCGCCCGCGCACCTGGTGGCACGGTTCCGGGAGGGGAGCCGCTTCGGGCAGTAGCCGCCCCCGGGCTCGTGCGCGGCTCAGCCGGCGGGGGCGCTCCAGGTGAAGCGCGGCTGCCTGCGTTCGAGGAAGGCGGCGACACCCTCCGCGGTGTCGCCGCCGGCGCGCGCCTGCTCCCGCCAGTGCGCGTCGCGGTCGGTGCGCCCGTCGGCGAACTCCTTCGCCGCCGCCTGCGTGAGCCCGGAGCGCGCCGCGAGGACGCGGGTGAACTCCGCGACCCGCTTGCCCAGCAGGCCCGCGGGCAGCACCTCGTCGACCAGGCCGGTGCGGGAGGCCCGCTCGGCGCCGATCAACTCGCCCGAGAACAGCAGGTACTTGGCGGTGGCGGGGCCCACCAGGGAGACCAGGCGCCGCGTGGACGACGCCGGGTAGACGAGGCCGAGCTTCGCGGGCGTGATGCCGAAGGAGGCGTCCTCGTCGGCGAAGCGCAGGTCGCAGGCGGCGGCGAGCTGGCAGCCGCCGCCCACGCAGTAGCCGCGGACCGCCGCGAGCGTCGGCTTGGGGAAGGCCGCGAGCGCCTCCTCGGCCCGCACCGCGAGGTCCTGGGCGGTCCCCGCCGCCTCCCGCAGCGAGGAGATGTCCGCGCCCGCGCAGAAGGTGTCGCCCGCGCCGGTGAGCACCAGGGTGCGCACGGCCGGGTCGGCGGCGAGCCCCGCGAGGAGCGGCGGCACCTGGCGCCACATGGCGGCGGTCATGGCATTGCGCTTGTCCTGATGGTCGATGACGAGGGTGGCGACGCCGTCCGTGACGGCGTGCCTCAGCTGCGGCTCCATGCGCCGGATGCTATCCGTCCCTGCCGCGCCGCCTCGTCGGCCTCGTACAAGCTGAAGAATCTGTGAAGACGGCAACAAAATGACGAGAACAGTCATGAAAGCGGCATCACATTGCGACGCCGATCAAATCACGTCGATAATCGCCGACTTCTCGTCAGTACGGCGGTCAGGACCCGAGCGTTCCCAACACTCGACGTGTGGTGACTATCGAGCGCGAGGGCGGCGACCGGACGATGGAGAACGACGGGAGGGGCCCCGGCCCACTCCCCGGAGACGGCCCGCGAGTGCCGTACGAGGGGGTGTGGCGCTTCACGGCACCCGCCGTCGACGCCTCCGTGCCCCAGGCGCGGCGCGCGGTGCGCGACCTGCTGTACCGGCAGGGCGTACCGGTCTCCGACGACACCATGCAGGGGCTGCTGCTCATCGTCTCCGAGCTGGTCACCAACGTGGTGCGCCACGCCGCCCTGCTCTCACCGATGCTCGCGGTGGAGGTCGCGGTCGGCGCCGAGTGGGTGCGGGTCTCCGTCGAGGACAACCACCCCTACCGGCCGACGGCCCTGGTGGCCGACCACGGGCAGACGGGCGGGCGCGGCCTGCTCCTGGTGCGCGAGGTCACGCGGGAGGTGGGCGGTGCCTGCGACGTCGAGCACACCGCGAGCGGGGGCAAGGTCATCTGGGCGGCCCTGCCCCTCAAGCCCGTCAACGGCTCGGGCCCGTCGGAGAGCGACCCGCCCGGCACGGGGCCCTGGAGCCCCGGCCACTCGGGCCTCGGCTCCGCGGGCCCCTTCTGAGCGCGCACCGGCCGGTCCCGCGTGCTACCAGCCGGCGGAGGGCCCGGTCAGCTCCCTGATCGCGGGCCGCGCCGCGTCGAGCACGGTCATGAACCACGCGGAGAACGGGCCTTCCTCGTGCCGCTCCTTCAGCTCCTCGGCGGTCACGAACGCGGTCTCGCCGACCTCGGAGGCGTCCGGGCGCAGCGGCGCCTGGACCATCCCCACGAAGAGGTGGTTGAACTCCTGCTCGACGAGGCCGGAGTCCGGGTCCGGGTGGTTGTAGCGCACGGTGCCCGCCTCGGCGAGCAGCGAGGGCGAGACGCCGAGCTCCTCGTACGTGCGCCGGGCGGCGGCGGCGAACGGCGCCTCGCCCGGATAGGGGTGGCCGCAGCAGGTGTTCGACCAGACGCCGGGGGAGTGGTACTTGCCGAGGGCGCGCTGCTGGAGCAGGAGGCGGCCCTGCTCGTCGAAGAGGAAGACGGAGAACGCCCGGTGGAGCTGTCCGGGGGCCTGGTGCGCGGCGAGTTTCTCCGCGGTGCCGATGGTCCTGCCGTCCTCGTCGACGAGTTCCAGCAAGATCGCTTCTCCGGTGCCGTTCGACGAGCTGTTCGCCGCGGTGGCAGGTGTGATCGGCATACCCATCCTTCGCTTCGGTCTTCGAGCCTCAAGTCTGCCGTACGTTCCGGACGCTCCAGGCACGTGCGGGCCCGCATGTCCCGGCGCGCGGAAGCACGCCGGGACACGCGGCGGGCGCCGCCGGCCCGGGCGCCCGCACGGGCGGGGGCCCCGGAAAGCGGCCGGACGCCCGATCACGCACCGCCGCGGCGGCGCCGAACCGCCGGAACCGCCGCGGACGAGCGCCGTCACGGCGCGGCCGGGAGCCGCGAAGCTTGGCCGGATCACGCCCCCGAAGCGGGCCGGAAACCGGACCCCGGGCGGCACGCGGAGCGCCCGGGGTCCGGCGCGGCCTACGCCGCCGGGGTCCCGGCGGCCTCCGGCCCGGCAGGCCCGGCGCCGACCGGCCGCATGACGTAGCCCGTGTAGCCGAACTCCGTCCCGTGCTCGCGCCGCATCGCGATCTCCTCGCGGGTCGCGGCGAGCGCCTCGGCCATCCCGGGCCTGCCGGGGTCCGCCGCGTCGGCGCGCGCGGCGAGCGGGCCGTAGTACTCCTCCCAGTCGGACTCGGGCTGCGCGTACACACCGAGCACGGCGTACCCGGCGGCGGTGGCGGCCCGCACGTTGTCCGCGCCCGTACGCAGCGTGTAGTGCGGCTCCCAGAAGGCGCGCGCGGCGGCGGACGGTTCGGCGACGGTCCACTCGCACTCGGTGACGACGAGCGCGCCGCCGGGCGCGAGCAGCCTGCGCCAGGCGCGCAGGGCGGTGTCGAAGCCGATGGAGTACGCCGAACTCTCCGCCCAGACGAGGTCGAAGGCCCCGTCGTCGTAGGGGAGTTCGGACATGTCGGCCTTGACGGCGGTGATCGAGCCGTCGAGCCCGCGCCGCAGCGCCGCGGCGCGCAGCTCGTCGAGGAACGGCTCGTGCAGGTCGACGGCGGTCACCTCGGCGCCCGCCTCGGCCGCGAGCAGCAGCGCGGCCCGTCCGGGCCCGCAGCCCAGATCGAGCACGCGCGGCCGCTCGGGCAGCGCGCCGGCGAGGGAGAGCAGCCGCCGGGTGGTGTCGTCGGAGCCCGGACCCTGCCGCGGAAGGCCGTGGTGCAGGGCGAAGAAGGCGTCGGTGATCGAAGAGTGGTCGGTCAACGTGGGAAACCCTTGGATGAGGGACCCGCGGACGTGACGTACGAAGGCGTACGAGAGGTCAGGCGCGGGCCCGGTGAGTGAGGACGCACGTGTGGCCGCGAAGAACGGCGCTCGTCACGACAGACATCGACCCACCTCCAGGGTTCCGGTGCCCCGTGAGCCGGGGCCGGGTCACCGTAACACCGGCCGCGGCCGGGGCGCCCGCGATTTCTCAGTGGCAGAGCCCCGCCTCGTGGCGCGCGTAGCCGCTGGGCTCCAGCTGGAAGGTGCAGTGCTCCACGTCGAAGTGGTCGCCCAGGCACTCCCGCAGCTCGTGGAGCATCTTCTCGTGGCCGAGCGAGTCGAGCGTGCCGGAGCCGACGACGACGTGCGCGGAGAGCACGGGCATCCCCGAGGTGATCGTCCAGGCGTGCACGTCGTGGACCTCCTCCACGCCGGGCAGGGCGAGCATATGGGCCCGCACCTCCGCCATGTCGACGCCCTTGGGCGCAGACTCCAGGAGGACGTTCAGGGTCTCCTTCAGGAGCTTCACCGTGCGCGGGACGATCATGAAGCCGATGACGAGTGAGGCGATCGGGTCCGCGGCCTGCCATCCGGTGAGCATGATCACGACCGCCGAGACGATGACCGTCACGGAGCCCAGCGTGTCCGCCACCACCTCAAGGAACGCGCCGCGCACGTTCAGGCTCTCCTTCTGGCCGCGCATCAGGAGCGTCAGCGAGACCATGTTGGCGACGAGGCCGAAGACGCCGAACCAGACGGTCAGGGTGCCCTGCGTCTGCGCGGGGGTGATGAACCGCTCGACCGCCTCGTACAGCACGTAGCCGCCCACGGTCAGGAGCAGCAGGCAGTTGGCGAGCGCGGCGAGTATCTCGGCGCGGGCGTACCCGAAGGTGCGGTTGCCGGTGGCCGGGCGGTTCGCGAAGTGGATCGCGAGCAGGGCCATGCCGAGCCCGAGCGCGTCCGTCGCCATGTGCGTCGCGTCCGCGACGAGCGCGAGGGAGTCGGCCAGGACGCCGCCCACGACCTGGGCGAGCATGACGGTGACCGTGATGGCGAGCGCCACCCGCAGCCGTCCCTTGTAGGCGTTGGCCGCGGTTCCCTTCGCCGGTGCCCCGTGGATGTGTCCGTGATCGTGCCCAGCCCCCATGGAGCCGCCTCCCGCGTCGCTCATCGGTCTGCCGTTCGGTGGTCGCGCGACCTCAGTGAACTACGGGCGGGGGGTATTGGCAACGCGGCACTGAACACCGTTGTCACCTGCCCTGACCTGCGAAAATGGCAACGGTTGCCGTCAAGGGGAGCTGTGCAGGTCAGGGCGGTGCGACCTCAGCCGCCGAGCGCTCCGTGGTGGTCGCGGCGCGCCTCGGGGTGATGCAGGCACCACCCCGCCCACGCCGACTCGACCATCTCGCGCACCGAGCGCCGGGCCCGCCAGTCCAGCTCCCGGGCGGCGAGCCGCGCGTCGGCGACGGCACGCGGCGCGTCGCCCGCCCGCGCGGGCTCGACGAGCGCGGGCCTGTCGTCGCCGGTGACCTCGCCGATGACATCGATCAGTTCGCGTACGGAAACGCCCTCGCCGCGCCCGATGTTCACCGTGAGGTCGCCCTCGGCGCCCCCCGCGAGCCGGCGGGCCGCCGCCAGATGGGCCTCGGCGAGGTCGGACACATGGATGTAGTCCCGTACGCAGGTGCCGTCCGGGGTGGGGTGGGTGTCGCCGAAGATCCGCGGCGACTCGTCGCGGGTGAGGCGGTCGAAGACCATGGGGACCACGTTGTAGACGCCGGTGTCCGCCAGCTCGGGGGCCGCGGCGCCCGCCACGTTGAAGTAGCGCAGGCACACCGTCGCGACGCCGTGCGCCGGGCCCGCCGCCCGCACCAGCCACTCACCGGCGAGCTTCGTCTCGCCGTAGGGGCTGACCGGCGCGCACGGCGTGTCCTCGCCGACGAGGTCCACGTCCGGCGGGTTGCCGTACACCGCGGCCGACGAGGAGAAGACGAACCGCCGCACCCCCGCGTCGGCCACCGCTTCGAGGAGCGTCGTCAGGCCGCCCAGGTTCTCCCGGTAATAGCGCAGCGGCTGCTCCACCGACTCGCCGACCTGCTTGCGGGCCGCGAGGTGCACCACACCGGTGACGCCGTGCTCGGCGAAGATCCGGCGCAGCAGGGCGCCGTCGAGCGAGGAGCCCTTGATCAGGGGGATGTCCGCGGGCAGCCGCCCCGGAACGCCGGACGAGACGTCGTCGAGGACGACGACGTCTTCCCCGGCACCGGCCATGACCCGCGCCACATGTGCCCCGATGTATCCCGCTCCGCCTGTGATCAGCCATGTCATGGCCGACCACCCTATGACCCGGTGCCCCGGGTGAACGCTCTGGGGCAAGCCGGGCGTGGTGCGGGCGCGGTTTGTGGCCGCGGCCCCCCATCCACCATGATGATCGCGAGGGCCGGGCCCTCGCAGGCCGCCCTTATGGGGCGTGAACGGGTGGTGAACGCCCGCTTCCCGGCATCCGATAGCCTCTGCCGACGTGCCGCCCGGCCGTGTGGCCAGGGGCGCCCCCTTCCGCACGTGCCCGGCGCGAGCCGTGCCGGGAATCAAGGAGTGAGTTCGTCTGTCGACCGCCATCCTCACCGGTCAGCCGGTCCCCGGGTCGCCGCTCGAAGGTGACTTGCGGTCCCTCGGCTTCGACGTGCGGGTCGCCTCCGACGCGGCGGACGCCGAGACGCTGCTCGCCGCCGTGCCGGCCGGACAGCGGGTCGCCGTCGTCGACACGCGCTTCGTCGGCCACGTGCACGCCCTGCGCCTCGCCCTCACCGACCCCCGCTTCACCGCGTCGGCGGTGCCCGGCGCCGTGACGGCCAAGCCCGAGGCCCGCCAGGAGCTGACCCGCGCCCTGCGGGCGAGCGCCGCGGCCCACGGCGGCGTGGCGACCCTCGAAGCGCTCCCCGACTCCGTCGCCGCGGCCATGGAGTCCGGCGCCGCCGACGTGCACCGCCCCGACCTCGGCACCCTCGTCGCCACCGTGCCCACCGACCCGCAGACCCGCAACGAGGCGCGGCAGGCCGTCGCCGCCGTCGACGACGAGGCCGTACGCCTGCGGAGCGCGGTCAAGGCCAGGGACGGCTTCTTCACCACGTACTGCGTCTCCCCGTACTCGCGCTACCTCGCCCGCTGGTGCGCGCGCCGGGGCCTGACCCCGAACCAGGTCACCACCGCCTCGCTGATCACCGCCCTGATCGCGGCGGGCTGCGCGGCGACCGGCACGCGCGGCGGCTTCGTCGCGGCCGGTGTGCTGCTGCTCCTCTCCTTCGTCCTGGACTGCACGGACGGCCAGCTCGCCCGCTACTCCCTCCAGTACTCCACGCTCGGCGCCTGGCTCGACGCGACGTTCGACCGCGCCAAGGAGTACGCCTACTACGCGGGGCTCGCGCTGGGCGCGGCGCGCGGCGGCGACGACGTCTGGGCGCTCGCGCTCGGCGCGATGGTGCTCCAGACCTGCCGGCACGTCGTCGACTTCTCCTTCAACGAGGCGAACGCCGACAGCGCTGCCGCCGGTGGCAACACCAGCCCCACCGCGGCCCTCTCCGACCGGCTCGACAGCGTCGGCTGGACGGTCTGGCTGCGCCGGATGATCGTGCTGCCCATCGGCGAGCGCTGGGCGATGATCGCCGTGCTCACCGCGGTCACCACCCCGCGCTTCACACTCGTCGTCCTGCTCGTCGGCTGCGCCCTCGCCGCCTGCTACACCACCGCGGGCCGCGTCCTGCGCTCGGTGACCCGCAAGGCCGCCCGCACCGACCGGGCCGGGCGGGCGCTCGCCGACCTCGCCGACGGCGGCTCGCTCGCCCGGGCCTTCGCCGCCCTGCGGAAACACTGGCCGCTGCCCGCCCCCGTCATCGCCTTCGCCGGCGGCGCGGTCGTCACCGCCGTGGCCGCGTTCACCTCGTACGGCAGCTCCTGGGTCGTCGTCGGTGCCGTGATCCACGTCGCGCTCAGCGGCCTGGCGCTCGCGCGGCCCCTCAAGGGCCCCCTCGACTGGCTGGTGCCGCCGTTCTTCCGGGCCGCCGAGTACGGCACGATCCTGATCCTCGCGGCCAAAGCCGACGTGAACGGGGCGCTGCCGGCGGCTTTCGGGCTGGTGTCCGCGGTCGCCTACCATCACTACGACACGGTGTACCGCCTCAAGGGCGGCACCGGCGCACCCCCGCGCGGGCTGGTGCGGGCGATCGGCGGCCAGGAAGGCAGGACCCTCGTGGTCGCGCTGGCCGCGGCCCTGCTGCCCGCCACAGATTTCACCGTCGCGCTCACGGCACTCGCCGTGGCCGTGGCACTGGTGGTGCTCGTCGAGAGCATCCGCTTCTGGGTGACCGCTCACAAGCGCGGCGCACCCGCCGTACACGATGAAGGAGAACCCGCATGATCGGCCTCGTCCTTGCCGCAGGCGCCGGACGGCGTCTTCGTCCCTACACGGACACGCTGCCCAAGGCTCTGGTGCCCGTCGACGGGGAGACCACCATCCTCGACCTGACGCTCGGCAACTTCGCCGAGATCGGTCTCACCGAGGTCGCGATCATCGTCGGCTACAAGAAGGAAGCCGTCTACGAGCGCAAGGCGGCTCTTGAGGCGAAGTACGGCCTCAAGCTGACGCTGATCGACAACGACAAGGCCGAGGAGTGGAACAACGCCTACTCCCTGTGGTGCGGCCGTGACGCCATCAAGCACGACGTGATCCTCGCCAACGGCGACACCGTGCACCCGGTCTCCGTCGAGAAGACGCTGCTCGCCGCGCGTGGCAACGGCCAGAAGATCATCCTCGCCCTCGACACGGTGAAGCAGCTCGCCGACGAGGAGATGAAGGTCATCGTCGACGACGCCAAGGGCGTGCAGCGCATCACCAAGCTGATGGACCCCTCCGAGGCCACCGGCGAGTACATCGGCGTCACCCTCATCGAGGGCTCCGCCGCCGACGAGCTGGCCGACGCCCTCAAGACCACCTTCGAGCGCGACCCCGACCTCTACTACGAGGACGGCTACCAGGAGCTCGTCAACCGCGGCTTCAAGGTGGACGTGGCCCCGATCGGCGACGTCAAGTGGGTCGAGATCGACAACCACGACGACCTCGCCAAGGGCCGGGAGATCGCGTGCCAGTACTGACGAGGCTCATCCCCTCGCCGGTCGTCGTCGACATCCGGCCGGGGGCGCTCAACGACCTGGCCGGTGTCCTCGCCGACCAGCGGATCTGCTCGTCGACCGGCAAACTCGCCATCGCCATCAGCGGCGGCTCCGGCGCGGTCCTGCGGGACCGCCTCATGCCGTCGCTGCCCGGCGCCGAGTGGTTCGAGGTGGGCGGCGGCACGCTGGACGACGCCATCAAGCTCGCCGACGCCATGAAGAAGGGCCGCTACGACGCCGTCGTCGGCCTCGGCGGCGGCAAGATCATCGACTGCGCCAAGTTCGCCGCGGCGCGCGTGGGGCTGCCGCTGGTCGCCGTCGCGACCAACCTGTCGCACGACGGCCTCTGCTCCCCGGTCGCGACGCTCGACAACGACGCGGGCCGCGGCTCGTACGGCGTGCCCAACCCCATCGCGGTCGTCATCGACCTCGATGTGATCCGTGAGGCGCCCGTCCGCTTCGTCCGCTCCGGCATCGGCGACGCGCTGTCCAACATCTCCGCCATCGCCGACTGGGAGCTCGCGGCCCGCGAGCGCGGCGAGGACATCGACGGCCTCGCCGCCGCCATGGCCCGCCAGGCGGGCGAGGCCGTGCTGCGCCACCCCGGGGGCGTCGGCGACGACGGCTTCCTCCAGGTCCTCGCCGAGGGTCTCGTCCTCACCGGCATCGCCATGTCCGTCTCGGGCGACTCCCGCCCGGCGTCCGGCGCCTGCCACGAGATCAACCACGCCTTCGACCTGCTCTTCCCCAAGCGCGCCGCCAGCCACGGCGAGCAGTGCGGTCTGGGCGCGGCCTTCGCGATGCACCTGCGCGGTGCCCGCGAGGAGTCGGCGTACATGGCCTCGGTGCTGCGCAGGCACGGCCTGCCCGTGCTGCCGGAGGAGATCGGCTTCACCGTGGACGAGTTCGTGAAGGTCGTGGAGTTCGCTCCGCAGACCCGTCCGGGCCGCTACACGATCCTCGAACACCTCGACCTGTCCACCGACCAGATCAGGGACGCATACGCCGACTATGCAAAAGCCATCGGTAGCTGAGCTACGCCCGGTCGTCCACCCCCCGGGCGTGAAGGACCGGCGGAGCGGCGAACACTGGGCCGGCCGGCTCTACATGCGCGAGGTCTCCCTGCGCATCGACCGGCACCTGGTGAACACGCGGGTCACGCCCAACCAGCTGACCTACGTGATGACCGTCGCCGGCGCCCTCGCCGCCCCGGCCCTGCTCGTGCCGGGCATCACGGGCGCGGTGCTCGGCGTGGTCGCGGTCCAGCTCTACCTGCTGCTCGACTGCGTGGACGGCGAGATCGCCCGCTGGAAGAAGCAGTACTCGATGTCCGGGGTCTACCTGGACCGGGTCGCCGCCTACCTGTGCGACGCCGCGGTCCTGGTCGGCTTCGGCCTGCGCGCCGCCGACATCTGGGGCTCCGGGCGCATCGACTGGCTGTGGGCCTTCCTCGGCACCCTGGCCGCCCTCGGCGCGATCCTGATCAAGGCGGAGACCGACCTCGTCGGCGTGGCCCGCCACCAGACGGGCAAGGAGCCGGTCAAGGAGTCCGCGGCCGAGCCGCGCTCCTCCGGCATGGCGCTGGCCCGCAGGGCCGCCGCCGCGCTGAAGTTCCACCGGCTCATCCTCGGGGTCGAGGCGTCCCTGCTGATCCTGCTCATCGCGATCGTGGACCAGGCCAGGGGCGACCTGTTCTTCTCGCGTCTGGGCGTGGCGGTCCTCGCGGGCATCGCGCTGCTGCAGACCCTGCTCCACCTCGTGTCCATCCTCGTATCGAGCAGGTTGAAGTGAAGACCCCGGCAGACACCCCGGCACAGAGGCTGAAGGTCGGTGCCGTCATCATCACGATGGGCAACCGGCCGCAGGAGCTGCGCGCCCTCCTCGACTCCGTCGCCAAGCAGGACGGCGACCCGGTCGAGGTGGTCGTGGTCGGCAACGGCGCCCCCGTGCCCGACGTCGCAGCGTTCCCGTCGGTCGTACGCACGGTCGAGCTGCCCGAGAACCTCGGCATCCCCGGCGGCCGCAACGTCGGCATCGAGGCGTTCGGCCCCGGCGGCACCGACGTCGACATCCTGCTCTTCCTCGACGACGACGGGCTCCTGGCCAACAGCGACACCGCGCGGCTCTGCCGCGAGGCGTTCGCCGCCGACCCGAGGCTCGGCATCGTCAGCTTCCGCATCGCCGACCCCGACACGGGCGAGACGCAGCGGCGCCACGTGCCGCGGCTGCGGGCCTCGGACCCGATGCGCTCCTCGCGCGTGACGACGTTCCTCGGCGGGGCCAACGCCGTGCGCACCAAGGTCATCGAAGAGGTGGGTCCGCTTCCGGGCGAGTTCTTCTACGCCCACGAGGAGACCGACCTCGCCTGGCGCGCGCTGAACGCGGGCTGGATGATCGACTACCGCTCCGACATGGTGCTCCTGCACCCGACGACGGCCCCCTCGCGGCACGCGGTCTACCACCGCATGGTGGCCCGCAACCGCGTCTGGCTGGCCCGCCGCAACCTGCCGGCGCTCCTCGTCCCCGTCTACCTCGGCGTCTGGATGCTCCTGACCCTCGCCCGCCGCCCCTCGGGCCCCGCCCTGAAGGCATGGTTCGGCGGTTTCAAGGAGGGCTGGACCACGCCCTGCGGCCCGCGCAGGCCCATGAAGTGGCGTACGGTGTGGCGGCTGACCCGACTGGGCCGACCTCCCGTCATCTGACAAGCTCGGGTCTGAGAGCATTCGGGCCATACCCCGGTCCCTGGCCCACGCCTATGCCCGACCGGCTGCGCATCTGAAGACGAAAGTTTCCACTCGTGAGTGAGACAACGCATGACGGCGGAGTCGCGGTGAGCGCGCCCCCGTCGCCCGATGACGGGCTCTCCCGCGCCGAACTCGCCGCCAAGTACGGTCTGACCGTCAGCGGCGCACGGCCCGGACTTTTCGAGTACGTCCGCCAGCTCTGGGGGCGGCGCCACTTCATCATCGCCTTCTCCCAGGCGAAGTTGACCGCCCAGTACAGCCAGGCCAAGCTCGGCCAGCTCTGGCAGGTGGCGACCCCGCTGCTGAACGCGGCGGTCTACTTCTTCATCTTCGGCCTGCTGCTCGGTGCCAGGGAGGGCATTCCGCACGAGATCTACGTGCCGTTCCTCGTGACGGGCGTCTTCGTCTTCACGTTCACGCAGAGCTCGGTCATGGCGGGCGTGCGGGCGATCTCCGGCAACCTCGGCCTCGTCAGGGCCCTGCACTTCCCGCGGGCCTCGCTGCCGATCTCCTTCGCGCTCCAGCAGCTCCAGCAGCTGCTGTTCTCGATGATCGTGCTCGTCGTGATCATGTGCGCGTTCGGGATCTTCCCCGCCCTCTCCTGGTTCCTCGTCCTGCCCGCGCTGATCCTGCAGTTCGCCTTCAACATGGGCCTCGCGCTGATCTTCGCCCGGATGGGCAGCAAGACGCCCGACCTGGCGCAGCTCATGCCGTTCGTGATGCGGACCTGGATGTACGCCTCCGGCGTCATGTTCTCCATCCCCGCGATGCTCGCGACCAAGGAGGGCGTACCCGGCTGGGTCGGTGACGTGCTCCAGTGGAACCCGGCCTCCATCTACATGGACCTGATCCGCTTCGCCATGATCGACAAGTACGACTCCTCGTACCTGCCGCCGCACGTGTGGGCCTTCGCCATCGGCTGGGCCGTCGTGATCGGCGTGGTCGGCTTCGTGTACTTCTGGAAGGCTGAGGAGCGTTACGGCCGTGGCTGACGACAAGACGGACGCGAAGATCACCGACAAGGGGCACATCCCCACCGTCATCGCCGACGAGCTGCACATCGTCTACCGCGTCAACGGCGCGCGGACGGGCAAGGGCAGCGCCACCTCCGCCCTGAGCCGCATGCTCAGGCGCGGCGAGGAGCGCGGCGTCCGCAAGGTGCACGCCGTGCGCGGCGTCAGCTTCACCGCCTACCGCGGCGAGGCCATCGGCCTCATCGGCTCCAACGGCTCGGGCAAGTCCACGCTGCTCCGTGCCATCGCGGGGCTGCTCCCCGCGGAGAAGGGCAAGGTCTACACCGACGGGCAGCCCTCGCTGCTCGGGGTGAACGCGGCCCTGATGAACGACCTGACCGGTGAGCGGAACGTCATCCTCGGCGGCCTCGCGATGGGCATGTCCCGCGAGCAGATCAAGCAGCGCTACCAGGACATCGTCGACTTCTCCGGCATCAACGAGAAGGGCGACTTCATCACCCTGCCGATGCGTACGTACTCCTCCGGCATGGCGGCCCGCCTGCGCTTCTCCATCGCGGCGGCCAAGGACCACGACGTCCTGATGATCGACGAGGCGCTCGCCACGGGCGACCGCAAGTTCCAGAAGCGCTCCGAGGCCCGCATCCGCGAGCTGCGCAAGGAGGCCGGCACGGTCTTCCTGGTCAGCCACAACAACAAGTCGATCCGCGACACCTGCGACCGGGTGCTCTGGCTGGAGCGCGGCGAACTGCGGATGGACGGCCCGACCGACGAGGTCATCAAGGAGTACGAGAAGTTCACGGGCAAGTAGGCGGCCGAGGGGCAAGTAGCCCATTTGCGCCATCCGGCTTCACCCGTTCGACGACAGGCCCCGCCGGGCGCACTCCGGCGGGGCCTGTCGTGCTCACGCGTGCCGGGAGCCCCGGCGGACCCTCAACTCACGGCGCACCGCGGAAGGTTGGCGCCGATCGGTGTGTTGTTGTGATGTGCGGAATACCCCGACGATGCGGGTTGGGTTGTACAACGTAAGCTGTACCGGTGCTGATTCGCGGCAAGTGGGGCGATATGGCGCGGCGTCCCGCCCTCTGAGCACGGTCCGTCTCCGGTGAGGCAGGGCGGCGTGTCCGAAATAGGATGTATTGGGTCGGCAGTGTAGAACGGGAGATGTGACGGCAATGGCTACGGATGATCTCCGGCTCCGCGATGCTTCCGCCGTCCTCGACAAGGCCGCGGACGAGAACTTCCCGGTGGCCCCCTTCTTCCTGCCGCGGGCCTGGCGCGACGACCTCATGGCGGTCTACGGCGTCGTGCGGCTCATCGACGACATCGGCGACGGCGACCTGGACCCGGCGGCCGGGCACGCCGCACGCCTCGGCGTGGACCCCGCGGGCGCCCGCGACCCGCTGCGCATGCTCGACGCCGTCGAGGCCGACCTGCGCGAGGTCTTCGGCGGCGGCGAGGCGGGGCACCCGCTCGTACGCTCGCTCGCCGCCCCCGCGGGGCGCGGGACCCTGACGCTCGACCCCTTCCTCGGCCTGATCGCCGCCAACCGCCAGGACCAGCACGTCGGACGCTACGAGACCTACGACGACCTGGTCGCGTACTGCGCCCTCTCCGCCAACCCCATCGGCCGCCTCGTCCTCGCCATCACCGGCACGGAGACCCCCGAGCGCGTCCGCCGCTCGGACGCGGTCTGCACCGCCCTGCAGATCGTCGAGCACATCCAGGACGTCGCCGAGGACCTCCGGCGCGACCGCATCTACCTGCCCATCGAGGACATGAAGCGCTTCCACGTCAGCGAGCCGGATCTGGCCGCGCCCACCGCAGGCGCGTCGGTGCGCGCACTGGTCGCATTCGAAACGGAACGCGCCCGCCGCCTCCTGAATGAAGGCACCCCCCTCGTGGGTAGCGTCCACGGCAGGCTGAAGCTGCTGCTGACCGGGTTCGTCGCCGGAGGGAGGGCGGCGGTCCGGGCGATCGTCGCCTCGGGGTACGACGTACTGCCCGGACCACCCAAGCCCACCAAGCCCCGCCTGCTGCGCGAGGCCGGGGCGGTTCTGCGAGGAGAGGGGTGAGCCGGACCGTGGAAACAGACCCGCACGTGTCCGCACCGGTGCTCGCCGCGTACAGCTACTGCGAGACCGTCACCGGCCAGCAGGCACGCAACTTCGCCTACGGCATCAGGCTCCTGCCGACGCCGAAGCGGCGCGCGATGTCCGCGCTCTACGCCCTCTCGCGGCGCGTCGACGACATCGGCGACGGCGATCTCGCGCCCGACGTCAAGGCCGACCGGCTCGACGAGACCCGCGCGCTCCTCGTCCGCATCCGCGAGGGCGCGGTCGACGAGGACGACACCGACCCGGTGGCGGTCGCCCTCGCCCACGCCGCCGCGCACTTCCCCATCCCGATGGGCGGCCTCGACGAACTGATCGACGGCGTCCTGATGGACGTACGCGGCGAGACATACGAGACCTGGGAGGACCTGAAGGTCTACTGCCGCTGCGTCGCCGGTGCCATCGGGCGGCTCTCGCTCGGCGTCTTCGGCACGGAGCCGGGGGCCCCGCACGCCGAGCGCGCGCCGGAGTACGCCGACACGCTCGGCCTCGCGCTCCAGCTCACCAACATCCTGCGCGACGTGCGCGAGGACGCCGGGGACGGGCGCACCTACCTGCCCGCGGAGGACCTCGCCAAGTTCGGCTGCTCCGCCGGGTTCACGGGCTCCGAGCCGCCCGCCGGCTCCGACTTCGCCGGACTCGTCCACTTCGAGGTCCGCAGGGCGCGCGCCCTGTTCGCCGAGGGCTACCGCCTGCTGCCCCTGCTCGACCGGCGCAGCGGCGCCTGCGTCGCGGCCATGGCCGGCATCTACCGCCGCCTGCTCGACCGCATCGAACGCGAGCCCGAGGCCGTCCTGCGCGGCCGCGTCTCGCTGCCGGGCCGCGAGAAGGCGTACGTCGCCGTGCGGGGCCTGTCCGGCCTCGACACGCGCCACGTGTCGCGCCAGAACCTCAGGAGGCGCGCGTGAGGCGCCCCACGAGCGCGGGCGCGGCGGCCGTCGCGGCCCCCGCGAAGCGGCGGGCAACCCTCCGCCGCACGACGGCGTCCCAGACTGCGACGGCCGAAGGAGAGGGTGCGTGAACAGCCACGACATGCGGCCCGACGGGCCGCCCGCGGACACCGGAGGCCGCCCCGACGGGGCGGCCGTAGTGATCGGCGGCGGACTCGCGGGCGTCACCGCCGCGCTCTCCCTCGCCGACGCCGGACTGCGCGTGACGCTCCTCGAAGGACGCCCGCGCCTCGGCGGGCTCGCCTTCTCCTTCCGGCGCGGCGACCTGACCGTCGACAACGGCCAGCACGTCTACCTGCGCTGCTGCACCGCCTACCGCTGGTTCCTCGACCGCGTCGGCGGCGCGCACCTCGCGCCCCTGCAGGATCGTCTCGACGTACCCGTGCTCGACGCCGACCGCAACCGGCTCGGACGGCTGCGCCGCGCCGAACTGCCCGTCCCGCTGCACCTGGCGGCGAGCCTCGCCACCTACCCGCACCTCTCGCTCGCCGAGCGCGCCAAGGTGGGGCGCGCCGCGCTCGCCCTCAAGGGCCTCGACCCGGCGGACCCGCTGCTCGACACGCAGGACTTCGGCACCTGGCTGGCCCGGCACGGCCAGTCGCCGCGTGCCGTCGAGGCGCTCTGGGACCTCGTGGGCGTGGCCACGCTCAACGCGGTCGCGGGCGACGCCTCGCTCGGGCTCGCCGCCATGGTGTTCAAGACCGGGCTGCTCTCCGACCCCGGAGCCGCCGACATCGGCTGGTCCCGGGTGCCGCTCGGCGAGCTGCACGACACACTGGCCCGCCGGGCGCTCGACGCCGCCGGGGTCCGCACCGAGGTCAAGGCGCGCGTCAGCGCCATCTCCCGTACACCGGGCGGCGGTTGGCGGGTGGAGGTGCCCGGCGAGACCATCGACGCCGACACCGTCGTCCTCGCCGTGCCGCAGCGCGAGGCCCACGACCTCCTCCCGGACGGGGCGCTCGACCACCCCGACCGGCTGCTCGACATCGACGACGCGCCGATCCTCAACATGCACGTCGTGTACGACAGGAAGGTCCTGAAGCGGCCGTTCTTCGCCGCCCTCGGCACGCCGGTGCAGTGGGTGTTCGACCGCACGGAGGCGTCCGGGCTCACCGAGGGGCAGTACCTCGCGCTCTCGCAGTCCGCGGCCCAGGACGAGATCGACGCACCCGTCGCCGCGCTGCGGACGCGCTACCTGCCCGAACTGGAACGGCTGCTGCCCGCCGCGCACGGCGCCGAGGTGCGGGACTTCTTCGTGACCCGCGAGCGCACCGCCACCTTCGCGCCCACCCCCGGCGTCGGCCGGCTCAGGCCGGGGGCGCGCACCAGGGCCCGCGGTCTGTACCTCGCGGGCGCGTGGACCGCCACCGGCTGGCCCGCGACCATGGAGAGCGCCGTGCGCAGCGGCATCAGCGCGGCCGAGGCCGCCCTCTCCGCACTCGACCGCCCCCGTGACCACCTCTTCGCGTTCGAGGAGGCGGCGGCGTGAAGCTCGACCTCCTGGGGACAGCTCCCCAGGGAACAAGCACCGGAACCAGAGGAGAAACTGTGCCGACTGTGCCCTCGGCCGAAACGGCTGCCGACACGGTGGACGTGACCTCACTGCTCGAACGCGGAAGGACCCTGGCCACCCCGGTGCTGCGGGCCGCTGTGGACCGTCTCGCGCCCCCCATGGACACGGTGGCCGCCTACCACTTCGGCTGGATCGACGCCGCGGGCAACCCGTCCGACGGCGACGGCGGCAAGGCGGTGCGCCCCGCGCTCGCCCTGCTCTCCGCCGAGGCCGCCGGCGCGGCCCCCGAGGTCGGCGTGCCCGGCGCCGTCGCCGTGGAACTCGTGCACAACTTCTCGCTCCTGCACGACGACCTGATGGACGGCGACGAGCAGCGCCGCCACCGCGACACCGTCTGGAAGGTGCACGGCCCCGCGCAGGCCATCCTCGTCGGCGACGCCCTCTTCGCGCTCGCCAACGAGATCCTGCTGGAGATCGGCACCGTCGAGGCGGGCCGCGCCACGCGCCGCCTCACCTCCGCCAGCCGCGCGCTGATCGACGGCCAGGCGCAGGACATCTCCTACGAGCACCGCGAGCGGGTCACCGTCGAGGAGTGCCTGGAGATGGAGGGCAACAAGACGGGCGCCCTGCTCGCCTGCGCCGTCTCCATCGGTGCCGTGCTCGGCGGCGCCGACGACCGCACCGCCGATGTCCTGGAGACGTACGGCTACCACCTCGGCCTCGCCTTCCAGGCCGTGGACGACCTGCTCGGCATCTGGGGCGACCCGGAGTCCACCGGCAAGCAGACCTGGAGCGACCTGCGCCAGCGCAAGAAGTCGCTGCCGGTGGTGGCCGCGCTCGCCGCGGGCGGGCCCGCGTCCGAGCGGCTCGGCGAGCTGCTGGCCGCCGACGCCAAGAGCAGTGACTTCGACAGTTTCTCCGAGGAGGAGTTCGCCGCGCGCGCCGCCCTCATCGAAGAGGCGGGCGGACGCCGGTGGACCGCCGAGGAGGCCCGGCGCCAGCACACCATCGCCATCGAGGCCCTGGACACCGTGTCGATGCCGGACCGGGTGCGGGAGCAGCTCGTCGCACTCGCCGACTTCGTCGTCGTACGAGAGAGATGATCACTATCGGCCGCATATGACTCGCAGTCGCCGGCCGGCGCACCGCGTCGGCCGACGGCGGACCCACAGCAGAGGTAAGCACCGCACTGCACGAAGGGGAAGCCATGACAGCGACGACCGACGGAAGCACCGGAGCGGTGACGCCCCGCGCAGCCTCGGCCAGCCATTCCATCGACGCCCCCGCCGCGACGCCGCCGACGGCCGGGACCAGGGACGTCGCCGCCCGGGCCATACAGCGCTCCACCGACTTCCTGCTGTCCCGGCAGGACGCCGAGGGCTGGTGGAAGGGCGACCTCGAAACCAACGTGACCATGGACGCCGAGGACCTCCTCCTGCGGCAGTTCCTCGGCATCGGGGACGAGCGGACCACGCGCGCCGCCGCGCTGTTCATCCGCGGCGAGCAGCGCGAGGACGGCACCTGGGCCACCTTCTTCGGCGGCCCCGGAGAGCTCTCCGCCACCATCGAGGCGTACGTCGCGCTGCGCCTGGCGGGCGACGGGCCCGACGAGCCGCACATGGCCAGGGCCGCCGAGTGGATCAGGGACCGGGGCGGCATCGCGGAGAGCAGGGTCTTCACCCGCATCTGGCTCGCCCTCTTCGGCTGGTGGAGCTGGGACGACCTGCCCGAACTCCCGCCGGAGCTCATCTACTTCCCGCCCTGGGTCCCGCTCAACATCTACGACTTCGGCTGCTGGGCGCGGCAGACCATCGTGCCGCTCACCATCGTCTCCGCCAAGCGCCCGGTGCGCCCCGCGCCCTTCGCCCTCGACGAACTGCACGTCGACCCGCGCGTCCCGTGCCCCGCCAAGCCCCTGGCCCCCGCGACGAGCTGGGACGGCCTCTTCGAACGGCTCGACAAGGCGCTGCACGTCTACCACCGGGTCGCGCCGCGCGGGCTGCGCAGGGCGGCGATGAACAGCGCCGCCCGCTGGATCATCGAGCGCCAGGAGAACGACGGCTGCTGGGGCGGCATCCAGCCGCCCGCCGTCTACTCGATCATCGCGCTGCACCTGCTCGGCTACGACCTCGAACACCCCGTCCTGAAGGCGGGGCTCGCCTCGCTCGACCGGTTCGCCGTGTGGCGCGAGGACGGCGCCCGGATGATCGAGGCCTGCCAGTCGCCCGTGTGGGACACCTGCCTGGCCACGATCGCGCTCGCGGACGCCGGACTGCCCGCCGACCACCCGCAGCTCGTCAGGGCGGCGGACTGGATGCTGGGCGAGGAGATCGTGCGCCCCGGCGACTGGGCGGTGCGCAAGCCCCGACTGGCGCCCGGCGGCTGGGCGTTCGAGTTCCACAACGACAACTACCCCGACATCGACGACACCGCGGAGGTGGCCCTCGCACTGCGCCGGGTGGCCCACCCCGACAAGGACCGGGTGGAGAACGCCATCGCGCGCGGGGTGCGCTGGACCCTCGGCATGCAGTCGAGGAACGGCGCCTGGGCCGCCTTCGACGCCGACAACACCAGCCCCTTCCCCAACCGGCTGCCGTTCTGCGACTTCGGCGAGGTCATCGACCCGCCGTCCGCCGACGTCACCGGGCACGTGGTCGAGATGCTCGCCGTCGAGGGCGAGTCCCACGCCCCGCACACCCGGCGCGGCATCGAATGGCTCCTCGCCGAGCAGGAGGACAACGGCGCCTGGTTCGGCCGCTGGGGCGTCAACTACCTCTACGGCACGGGCTCGGTGGTGCCCGCGCTGATCACGGCGGGGCTTCCCGCGTCGCACGCCGCGATCCGCCGCGCGGTGCGCTGGGTGGAGTCGGTGCAGAACGACGACGGCGGCTGGGGCGAGGACCTGCGCTCCTACCGCGACCGCGGCTGGGTGGGACACGGCACGTCCACCGCGTCGCAGACCGCGTGGGCGCTGCTCACCCTGCTCGCGGCGGGGGAGCGCGAGGCGCCCTCCGTGGAGCGCGGCATCGCCTGGCTCGCCGGGACCCAGCGGCCCGACGGCTCCTGGGACGAGCCGTACTTCACCGGCACCGGCTTCCCCTGGGACTTCTCCATCAACTACCACCTCTACCGCCAGGTGTTCCCGCTCACCGCCCTCGGCAGGTACGTCAACGGCGAGCCGTTCCCGGCCGGCTCGGCCCGCACCGGCAAGGGAAGCTGATGGCGGGCGCCCCGGCCCGCGGGGCGGGCACCGCACCGCTGCTGATCGCCTGCGCGCTCGGCATCGAGAGGTTCGCCCTGCGCACGGGCGACCGCGGCGGCGCCCCGGACGCCATGACCGTGCTCCGCACCGGCATGGGCCCCGCCAACGCCGAGCGCGCCGTCGCCGGGGCGCTCGGCGAGGGGCCCCTGCGCGGCGCGGCGGTGGTGGCCACCGGCTTCTGCGCGGGGCTCACGCCCGGGATGCACCCGGGTGACCTCGTCGTCGCCGACCAGACCAGGGACGCGCACGGCGCCACGCCGTGCACGGGCACCGAGCTGCTGGTCGAGGAGCTGGGCAGGGCCCTGCCCCGGCGGGCCGTGCACACCGGTCCGCTCATCGGCTCCGACCACGTGGTCCGCGGCCCCGAACGCGGCCGGCTCCGCGCCGCGGGGGCCATCGCCGTGGACATGGAGTCCGCGGCGACGCTGCGCGGCGCCGTCCGCGCCGGACAGCGGCCCGTTGCCGCCGTCCGGGTGGTCGTGGACACCCCACAGCACGAACTCGTCCGCATCGGCACGGTACGCGGTGGAATATCGGCTTTCCGCGTTCTCCGTGCCGTGCTTCCCGCTTTCTTCGAATGGCACCGTTCTTCTTTGCTCCCCCGGAGGTGAGCCAGATGGCCATGCCGCTGCGCCAGTCCATCAAGGTGGCGACGTATCTTGCCGAGCAGAAGCTTCGAAAGCGTGACAAGTTTCCGTTGATCGTCGAGTTGGAACCGCTTTTCGCGTGCAATCTCAAGTGCGAGGGCTGCGGGAAGATCCAGCACCCGGCCGGGGTGCTCAAGCAGCGCATGCCCGTGGCCCAGGCCGTGGGCGCCGTCCTCGAATCCGGCGCGCCGATGGTGTCCATCGCCGGCGGCGAGCCGCTGATGCACCCGCAGATCGACGAGATCGTGCGCCAGTTGGTGGCCAGGAAGAAGTACGTCTTCCTCTGCACCAACGCCATGCTGATGCGCAAGAAGATGGACAAGTTCACGCCATCGCCGTATTTCGCGTTCGCCGTGCACATCGACGGCATGCGCGAGCGGCACGACGAGTCGGTGGCGAAGGAGGGCGTGTTCGACGAGGCGGTGGAGGCCATCAAGGAGGCCAAACGGCGCGGTTTCCGTGTCACCACCAATTCGACGTTCTTCAACACCGACACCCCGCAGACCATCATCGAGGTCCTCAATTTCCTCAATGACGACCTCCAGGTCGACGAGATGATGCTGTCGCCCGCCTACGCCTACGAGAAGGCCCCCGACCAGGAGCACTTCCTGGGCGTCGAGCAGACCCGCGAGCTGTTCAAGAAGGCCTTCGCGGGCGGCAACCGCCGGCGCTGGCGGCTGAACCACTCGCCGCTCTTCCTCGACTTCCTGGAGGGCAAGGCGGACTTCCCGTGCACCGCGTGGGCGATCCCCAACTACTCCCTCTTCGGCTGGCAGCGCCCCTGCTACCTGATGAGCGACGGGTACGTCCCCACGTACCGCGAACTGATCGAGGAGACCGACTGGGAGAAGTACGGCCGCGGCAAGGACCCGCGCTGCGCCAACTGCATGGCGCACTGCGGCTACGAACCGACCGCCGTCCTCGCCACGATGGGCTCGCTCAAGGAGTCCCTCCGCGCCGCCCGTGAGACGGTCTCGGGAAACCGCGGGTGACGGCCGTGACCCCTGGAGAGCCCGTTTCCCCGGGCCTTCCCGAGCCGCCGGTCCGGCCCGTCCCGCAGCGTCGCGTCCCGCGGCGCGTCGAGGCGGGGCGGGGCGGCGGTGGTCGCCCCGGGCAACGTCACCGTGAGCTGAGCTGAGCTGAGCAGAGCAGGGCCGCCGAGCAGAGCCGCTGAGCGGCGGAGCCGAGCAGAGCCGAGAACTGGCAGAGAGGGGGCCCGAGCATGACGATTCTCGACACCATCCGGGGGCCGCGCGATCTCAAGGCGCTGACCGAGGCCGAACTCGACACACTGTCGGAGGAGGTCCGCGAGTTCCTGGTGCACGCGGTCGCGAGGACCGGCGGCCACCTCGGGCCCAACCTGGGGGTGGTGGAGCTCTCGATCGCCCTGCACCGGGTCTTCGAGTCGCCCGTCGACCGCATCGTCTGGGACACCGGACACCAGAGCTACGTGCACAAACTCCTGACGGGGCGCCAGGACTTCTCCAAGCTGCGCGGCAAGGGCGGCCTCTCGGGCTACCCCTCGCGCGAGGAGTCCGAGCACGACATCGTCGAGAACAGCCACGCCTCGACCGCGCTCGGCTGGGCCGACGGCCTCGCCAAGGCGCGCCAGGTACTCGGCGAGCGGGGCCACGTGGTCGCCGTCATCGGGGACGGCGCGCTCACCGGCGGCATGGCGTGGGAGGCGCTGAACAACATCGCGGCGGCGAAGAACCGGCCGCTGATCATCGTCGTCAACGACAACGAACGCTCCTACGCCCCCACCATCGGCGGCCTCGCCGACCACCTCGCCACACTGCGCACCACCGACAGCTACGAAAGGGTCCTTGCCTGGGGCAAGGACATCCTCCAGCGCACCCCCCTGGTGGGGCAGACCCTGTACGAGTCCCTGCACGGCGCCAAGAAGGGCTTCAAGGACGCCTTCGCGCCGCAGGGCATGTTCGAGGACCTGGGGCTGAAGTACGTGGGTCCGATCGACGGCCACGACACAGGCGCCGTCGAGTCGGCGCTGCGACGCGCCAAACGCTTCCACGGCCCGGTCCTCGTGCACTGCCTCACCGAGAAGGGCCGCGGATACGAACCCGCGCTCGCGGACGAGGCCGACCGCTTCCACACCGTCGGCGTCATGGACCCGCTCACCTGCGAGCCGCTGGCACCCTCCAACGGCCCGTCCTGGACCTCGGTGTTCGGCGACGAGATCGTGCGCATCGGCGCCGAGCGCGAGGACGTCGTCGCCATCACCGCCGCCATGCTGGGCCCGGTCGGCCTCGCCGAGTTCGCCGCGGCCCACCCCGACCGGGTCTGGGACGTGGGCATCGCCGAGCAGCACGCCGCGGTGTCGGCGGCCGGTCTCGCCACGGGCGGCCTCCACCCGGTCGTCGCGGTCTACGCGACCTTCCTCAACCGCGCCTTCGACCAGCTCCTGATGGACGTCGCGCTGCACCGGTGCGGGGTCACCTTCGTCCTCGACCGCGCCGGGATCACCGGGGTGGACGGGGCCTCGCACAACGGCATGTGGGACCTGTCGATCCTCCAGGTCGTGCCCGGCCTGCGGATCGCCGCGCCGCGCGACGCCGACCAGCTCCGCGCCCAGCTCAGGGAGGCCGTCGCGGTGGACGACGCGCCCACCCTCATCCGCTTCCCCAAGGAGTCCGTGGGCCCCGCGATCCCGGCGGTGGACCGGCTCGGCGGCCTGGACGTGCTGCTCCAGTCCACCGGCACCGGCACCGGCACCGGCGCGGATGCCGGAGCCGGCGCCGACGTGCTGCTCGTCGCCGTCGGCGTGATGGCGCCGGTCTGCCTCCAGGCCGCCGAGCTGCTGCGGGAGCGCGGCCTTCGCTGCACCGTCGTCGACCCCCGCTGGGTCAAGCCGGTCGACCCGGAGCTGCCCGGCCTCGCCGCCCGCCACCGCGTCGTGGCCGTGGTCGAGGACAACAGCCGCGCCTCGGGCGTCGGCGCCGCGGTCGCGCTCGCGCTCGGCGACGCCGAGGTCGACGTACCCGTACGGCGGTTCGGCATCCCGGAGCAGTTCCTCGCGCACGCCAAGCGCGGCGAGGTCCTGGCGGACCTCGGCCTCACGCCGGTCGAGATCGCGGGCCGGATCAGCGCCACGCTGGCCCGCAAGGACGGGGCGGGAGCCGAAGGACGGGAGACGGACACGGAGCACAGCGGCAAGGAGTACAGCGCATGACCAAGGAGTTCGACCTCGGCAGGCTCCTGGCCGAGCGGGGCGCCGAGCGGTACGAGCTGCACGCGAGGCACCTCAACCACCAGCTGCCGCGCATGCTGCACACCATCGGCTTCGACAAGGTCTACGAGCGGGCCGAGGGCGCGTACTTCTGGGACGCCGAGGGCGACGACTACCTCGACATGCTGGCCGGCTTCGGCGTGATGGGCCTCGGCAGGCACCACCCCGTGGTCCGCAAGGCGCTCCACGACGTCCTGGACGCCTCGCTCGCCGACCTCACCCGCTTCGACTGCCAGCCGCTGCCGGGGCTGCTCGCCGAGCGGCTCCTCACCCACAGCCCGCACCTGGACCGGGTGTTCTTCGGCAACAGCGGCACGGAGGCCGTCGAGACCGCCCTGAAGTTCGCCCGGTACGCCACGGGCAAGCCGCGGGTCCTCTACTGCTCCCACGCCTTCCACGGGCTGACCACCGGCTCGCTCTCCGTCAACGGCGAGAGCGGCTTCAGGGACGGCTTCGCGCCGCTGCTGCCCGACACGGCCGTCCCGCTCGGCGACCTCGACGCGCTGGCGAAGGAGCTGGAGAAGGGCGACGTGGCCGGGCTCATCGTCGAGCCCGTCCAGGGCAAGGGCGTCCTGGAGCCCCCGCCCGGCTATCTGCGCGCCGCCCAGGAGCTGCTGCACCGCCACAGGGCGCTCCTGATCGCCGACGAGGTGCAGACCGGCCTCGGCAGGACCGGCCGGTTCTACGCCTACCAGCACGAGGAGGGCGTCGAGCCGGACCTGGTCTGTGTCGCCAAGGCGCTGTCGGGCGGCTATGTGCCGGTCGGCGCCACGCTCGGCAAGGACTGGATCTTCAAGAAGGTCTACTCCTCCATGGACCGCGTGCTCGTGCACTCGGCGAGCTTCGGCTCCAACGCGCAGGCCATGGCCGCCGGGCTCGCGGTCCTCGCCGTCATGGAGGACGAGGGGACCGTGGAGAACGCCCGCGTGACGGGGGAACTCCTGAAGTCCCGCCTCGCCGCGCTCGTCGACCGCTACGAGCTGCTGCACGAGGTGCGGGGCCGCGGCCTGATGATCGGCATCGAGTTCGGGCGCCCCAGGTCGCTGAAGCTGCGCGGGCGCTGGACGATGCTGCAGGCCGCGCGCAAGGGCCTCTTCGCGCAGATGGTGGTCGTGCCGCTGCTGCGGAAGCACCGCATCCTCACCCAGGTCTCCGGCGACCACCTGGAGGTCATCAAGCTGATCCCGCCGCTGACCGTGGGGGAGAAGGAGGTCGACCGCTTCGTGGGGGCCTTCACCGCCGTGATGGACGAGGCGCACAGCGGGGGCGGGCTGATGTGGGACTTCGGCAGGACACTGGTGAAACAGGCGGTCGCGAACCGCTAGGGGCGCACCGCTGCGAACCGCTGGCGGGCGCACCGCCGCGAGCGGCTTCCGGAGGGCTTTGCCCCCGGCTTCGCCCTGGCCTTGCCCCCGGCTTCGCCCCGCTTTGCCTCTGGGGCAAGAAAGTTGCCTGCGAGGCAAAGCTCTGGCTCAATCAAGGTATGAGCACCCCCGAGCCCGCCGAGGCGCCGGAAGCGGCCGAGGCGCTGCCCGCCGTCGCGCCGCAACTGCGTGAGCTGCGGCGCCGCGCCCAGCTCACCCTGGAGGCCGCCGCCCGCACCGCCGGGCTCTCGCCCGCCCACCTCTCCCGCCTGGAGACCGGGCAGCGCCAGCCGTCGCTGCCGATGCTGCTCGCACTCGCCCGCATCTACGGTACGACGGTCTCCGAACTCCTCGGCGAGACCGTGGCCGACCACGACTCCGTGATCCGCGCGGCGGACATGGAACCCACCAGGGCCGGCGGCTGGACCTACTGGCAGGCGGGCGCCCGCAGCCGCTCCATGCAGGCCCTGCGCGTCCACGTGCCGCACGGCGCGCAGGGCGACATCGTCCGCGTCCACCCCGGCGAGGAGTGGCTGCACGTCCTGAAGGGGCGGCTGCGGCTGCGCCTGGGCGACGCCACGCACATCCTCGCGCCGGGGGACGGCGCGCACTTCGACTCGCTGACCCCGCACCGCATCGCCGCCGCCGATCAGGACGGCGCCGATCTCCTCTTCGTCCACACGCTGCTGCAGAGCCCCGCCACCGCGGTGTGCCTGGGCGGCCCCACCCCGGGAGAGCCGGCATGAGTGACCTCGAACCGCAGGGTTCCGCACAGCCCGAGCGGCGGTCCAAGGACATGGAGGAGAAGTTCCCCCGCGCCCTGTGGATACGCCTGATCATCTACGTCGCCGTCGGCCACATCTTCGCGGCCTTCATCTACCTGCTGTTCGAGCTGGGGGCGCAGAACCAGTAGGCCGCCAGGGCGGCCGGCGGTCCTAGTCGAGCAGGCGCTCGCGCAGCCGCTCGCGGGTCTCGGGGGAGAGCTTCAGGCCCTCGGCGAGGTAGGCGTCCGTGCCGCCCCAGGTCCGCTCGATCGTCTCGAACGCGGCGGCCAGATACTCGGCGCGGGCGTCGAAGAGCGGGTTGAGCAACTCCATGACCTCGGGGGACATCGCGTTCGGGACGGCGCTCGAACGCCGCACCCGGTAGCGCCTGTGCGCCGCGTTCGACTCCAGGTAGTCCGCCTCGATGGCGTCCCGCTCCACCCCGACGGCCAGCAGCGTCACCGCTATGGAGAGCCCGGCGCGGTCCTTGCCCGCGGCGCAGTGCATCAGCGCGGGCACGCTGTCGTCGGCCAGCGCGTGCAGCACCCTGCTGTGCTCGGCGGTGCGGTCCTTGATGATCATCCGGTACGAGGCCGTCATCCGTTCGGCGCCCTTGCCGTCGGCGAGGATCGAGCGGAGCTGGTCGAGGTCGCCGTCGCGGACCATCTCCCAGAACTCCGCGCCGTCGGCCGGGTCGCTCAGCGGCAGGTTCACGTTCCGCACGCCGGGCAGCGCCACGTCAGGGCCTTCGAGGCGCTGGTCGGCCGCGTTGCGGAAGTCGAAGACCGTGTGCAGGCCCAGCGAGGACAGGAAGGCGGTGTCGGCCTCGGTGGCGTGCGCGAGGTGCCCGCTGCGGAACAGCCGCCCCGCGCGGACCCGGCGGCCGTCCGCGGTCGGCAGCCCGCCCACGTCACGGAAGTTGCGCACGCCGGCCAGCTCGGGCTCTGTGGACGGGACCTGCTGCGTCACGAACTCTCCTCGGGCTCTGCCGCCGGCGTCGCTCGCCGGTGAATGCGCCTTCGACGATACGACATGGGTTCCTCGGGCAATCACCCTCGCGCGGCGGTTGCCCGAGGCGCACTGGGGCCCCGACGATGTGCGTATGCGCGTCTTCCCGTCCGGTTCGCGGCGAGACTCTGCGGGGGTCCGATGGTCGAGGTCGCCGAGGAGCGGCAGCGGGCCCCGGCGCACCGGGCGGCAGGGCCCGGCGTCGAGCTGTTCGTCGTCGACGACGCGTGGTTCGGCGGCCGGGTCGACGGCCGCGTCAGCTCGCCGCGCCTCCGGTTCGTCGGCGCGATGGCCGGGGTACTCGACGTCGGGGGCGACCTCACCCGGGGAGCGAGGCCGAACTCGCCGGAGCCCGCGACTGGGTCGACCTCTACAAGGAGATCAGGCCGACCGTGCGGCTCGGCCACCTCTACCAGAGCGGTGCTGCCGCACCGGGGGCCGCGGACCGGGCTCACGGGCGATCTGGACGCGGCGGTGTCCCGGCTGCGGAGGTGCCACGGGACGGCATTTATTCCGGCCTTGGACGAATCTTGACCGGTGGGTTATCTCACGCCCCGTCAACCCCTCCCTACGGTGGCGTAGGTCACTTAGCAAGGTGAAGTATGTGACCCCGTGAGCGCAGAGTCGACAACCTTCATCCCCCGCCCCCTCAACCACACCGTCTTCACCTCCTACGCGGCCGTCGGCGACAGCTTCACCGAAGGAGTGGGCGACCCCGGCCCCGACGGCACGTTCGTCGGGTGGGCCGACCGCCTCGCGGTCCTGCTCGACGACCGGGTGCCCGAGCACACCTTCCGGTACGCCAACCTCGCCGTGCGCGGGAAGCTCCTCGACCAGATCGTCGAGGACCAGGTGCCCCGCGCCAAGGAGCTCTCACCCGACCTGGTGACCTTCTGCGCGGGCGGCAACGACATCATCCGCCCCGGCACCGACCCCGACGAGGTCGCCGAGCGCTTCGAGCGCGCCGTCGCCGACCTCACGTCGTCCGTCGGCACGGTCATGGTGACCACCGGCTTCGACACCCGCGGCGTCGCGGTGCTCAAGCACCTGCGCGGCAAGATCGCCACGTACAACATGCACGTCCGCGCGATCGCCGACCGCTACGGCTGCCCCGTCCTCGACCTGTGGTCCCTCAAGACCGTCCAGGACCGGCGTGCCTGGGACGGCGACCGGCTGCACCTCTCGGCGGAGGGGCACACGCGCGTGGCGCTGCGGGCCGGCCAGGTGCTCGGCCTCGCGGTGCCCGCCGACCCCGACCAGGTGTGGCCGCCGCTGCCGCCGCGCGGCGCGCTCGACCTGCGGCGCGACGACATCCACTGGGCGCGCGAGTACCTGGTGCCGTGGATCGGCCGGCGCATCCGCGGCGAGAGCTCCGGCGACCACGTGGCCGCCAAGCGCCCCGACCTGCTGCCCCTCTGACGAGGCGCCCGCGCCGGGCCCGGGAGCCGGGGGCTCGGCGATGTGGCGGCGCGGCCGGCGGACATAATGGAAAGGCCCATCCATCCCCTTCAGGAGGTCCCGTGTCACGGTCCCTGATTCCCGGGCTCCGCTCGCTGCGGTCCCTCGCCTTCGGTGCGGACCCGGCGGGCGCGCGGCTGGCGCGAATCCGCCGGTCGCCGAACTTCTCCGTGGCCGAAGGGTCGTTCCAGAACCCCGTGGGGGCGCGGACCAGGCCGTCCGGTTCCACCCTGGAGTTCGCGAAGATCTACTTCCGCAGGGAGGAGCGGCTCCGCCGCGGCCCCGCGGGCACGGTCCCCGTGCACTCCACCACGCTCGCCGACCTCGCCAAGCCGCCCGCCGACGGACTGCGGATCACCTGGATGGGGCATTCGAGCGTGCTCGCCGAGATCGACGGGCGCCGCGTCCTGTTCGACCCGGTGTGGGGCGAGCGGTGCTCGCCGTTCTCCTTCGCGGGGCCCAGGCGCCTGCACCCCGTACCCGTGCCCCTCGAAGCGCTCGGCCCGGTCGACGTGGTCGTCATCTCGCACGACCACTACGACCACCTGGACCTGCCCACGATCAAGGCCCTGGTCGGCACCGGCACCGTCTTCGCCGTACCGCTCGGCGTCGGCGCCCACCTGGAGCGCTGGGGCGTGCCCGCCGACCGGCTCCGCGAGCTGGACTGGCACGAGTCGGCCGAGGTCGCGGGCCTGACGCTGACGGCCACGCCCGCGCGCCACTTCTGCGGCCGCGGCCTGCGCAACCAGCAGCACACGCTCTGGGCGTCCTGGGTGGTCGCGGGGCAGGGCCACCGCGTCTTCCACAGCGGGGACACGGGGTACTTCGCCGGCTTCCGCGACATCGGCGCCGAGTACGGCCCCTTCGACGTCACGATGATCCAGATCGGCGCCTACTCGGAGTTCTGGCCCGACATCCACATGACCCCCGACGAGGGGCTGCGGGCCCACCTCGACCTCCAGGGAGGGCGGCCGCACGGCGTGCTGCTGCCGATCCACTGGGCGACGTTCAACCTCGCGCCGCACCCCTGGCCGGAGCCGGGCGAGGGCACGCTCGCGGCGGCGCGCCGCGCGGGCGCCGCCATCGCCCTGCCCTGCCCCGGACAGCCCTTCGAGCCCGGATCGCGGACCCTGCCGGACGCGCCCTGGTGGCGCGGCGTCGCCGCCGTACCGCCCGGCGGCTGGCCCGAGGTGCCCCCGGCGGCGGCCGGGCCGCGGCCCACGGCGGCGGACAGCGGCGACACGGAGGCCGCGCCGGTCGGCTGACCCGCCGATCCGCGGCGGGGCGCCTTGCCCCCGCCGGCCACGCCCACAGCGCCGCCCGCTCCTCGTGAGCGGGCGGCGCTTCGCTGTCTCTGCGGAGTCCCGGGGGCCTCCTGCCGCCCGTCCTGGGGGTCCTCCTGCCGCCCGCCCCCGTGCGTTTTCCTGCCGCCCGACGGCCGTCCCGGGCCCGATGCGGACCCGCGTACGACCCGATTCGGACCCCTGTACGAGGCGTCATACCAGAGCGGGACGCTGCCCCGCCGACTTTCCCAAGCGCCCACCGCACCCGCCGCGCGGCCGACTACCGTGTGTGGCCGTCGGGCGACGTAGGGATCACGGGGCGGCGATGGCCTCGCGGACCTGCCGGCCGGCACGGCGCTGCCGCGAACCCGCCGCACCTGAGGAGTCGGGCCGCCCGCCGAACCCCCGTCGCAACGTACCGAGGACGCAGATGTCGCACCTACGCGCACCGGCCACCCGCGCAGACCGCCGAGAGGGCGGGCGGCACGGCAAGCCCGGCAGCCGTGCCGCCACCGCACTCCCCGAGGCCCACATAAGGCCCCAGCTCCTGCGGATCGCGGTCCTGCCCGCCGTGGCCGTGGGCCTCAGCGCCTGCGCGGCCGTGCTGTTCACGCTGCGCTCGGCCGGGATGACCCCCGGCCCCGTCCTGCTCGCCGTCCTCGGCGCCGCCGCGCTCGTCGGCCTCACCGGCATCGCGGTCGCCGCCGTGGCCGCCGACCGCGCCGCGAAGACCGTACGGGACCGGATCGGCACGCTGCGCCACGCCACGGCCAAGGGCCAGGGCGAGCTGCGGGAGGTCGTCGAGAAGCTGCGCAGGGGCGAGCCGCCGCCCACGCGCGGCACACCGCCGAGGACCCGTCAGGGAGCCGACGAGTTCGACCTGCTCGCCGACGAGCTGAGCCGCGCGCAGGACGCCGCGGTCGGCGCCGTGGTGCGGGCGTCGCAGCTCTCCAGCCACGCGGGCAGCGAACAGAAGGTCGAGGTCTTCGTGAACCTCGCGCGCCGTCTGCAGTCCCTGGTGCACCGCGAGATCTCCCTGCTCGACGAGTTGGAGCACGAGGTCGAGGACCCCGAACTGCTCAGGGGCCTCTTCCACGTCGACCACCTCGCCACCCGCATCCGCAGGCACGCCGAGAACCTCGCCGTCCTCGGCGGCGCCGTCTCGCGCCGGCAGTGGAGCCACCCCGTCTCCACGACCGAGGTGATGCGCTCGGCCATCGCCGAGGTCGAGCAGTACTCCCGCGTCAAACTGGTGCCGCCCATCGCCGGCACCCTGCGCGGGCACGCCGTCGCCGACGTCATCCACCTGCTCGCCGAACTCGTCGAGAACGCCACGGTGTTCTCCGCCCCGCACACCCAGGTCCTGCTCCGCGCCGACCTCGTGACGGCCGGGCTCGCGGTGGAGGTCGAGGACCGGGGGCTCGGCATGCCCCTCACCGAGCAGAACAAGATGAACCGCCTGCTCGCCGACCCCGACCAGGTGAACGTGGCGAGCCTCCTGCAGGACGGCCGCATCGGGCTCTACGTGGTCGCCGCGCTCGCCCGCAGGCACGGCGTGGCCGTCCGGCTCCAGACCAACATCTACGGCGGCGTCCAGGCCGTGCTGATCGTGCCGCAGGAACTCCTCGGCGACGAGCCGGAGGCGGAACCGGCCAAGGGGCGCCCCGGCGCCCGTGCGGCCGTACGGGGGAGCGCCGCCGCCGGAGGGACCGCGGAGGGGACCACCGCCTCGGGCACGGCCGGTGCGGCCGGTGCGGCCGACGGTGGGACGGACGCGGGCACGGCAGCCGCGGACGGCGCCCCGGCTGCGCGACCCTCCGCCCCCCTCCCGGCCGACGGGCCCCGCACCGGCGCGGTACCCGTACCGCTCCCGCCACGGACCGAGGCGCCCGCGACCGTGCCCGCGGCGCGGCCGGGCCCCTCCCACGGGCCCGCGCCCCTGCCCGTGCGCGGCGCCCGGCAGGAGCGGCCGACCCCCGCCGAGGCCGTCCCCGGCATCCGGCAGGAGGACCGGGCGGCGGTGGCCCAGCACGCGGGCACGTTCCCCACACCGCTGAACGGAGCGGTGCGCGGCCGGGTCGGCAGACCGCAGCTGCCCAAGCGGAAGGCGCAGGAACACATCGCCCCGCAGCTGCGGGACTCCCCGGCGCCGCGCCCCGAGGGCGACGTCGTCGGCCACGACCCGGGCCTCATGGCCGCCTTCCAGCGCGGCATCGGCCTCGCCCAGGCGCAGGACGCGCGCGATCCCACCCCGCCGGAGCACGGGAACGGCCTCCCGTCCGACGGGCGCGGACACGGCGGCTGACCAGCACCACACGCCCGAAGACCCGTCCCTCTTCCCCCCACCGCCCCCCGCTCCCGCCCAGCCTTCCCCCACCGCCCCTGCCCCGGCAGACCCTCGTACGTCCGTACCCCAAGGAGTCGATCCACCATGGCGAGCGATGCGCCGACCGGTCATGTATCCGACCTCGACTGGCTGATGAGTGGCCTCGTGCAGCGTGTACCGCACACCCACAGCGCCGTCCTGCTCTCCTCCGACGGACTCGTGAAGTCGGTGCACGGCCTCGACCCCGACAGCGCCGACCACATGGCCGCCCTCGCCTCGGGCCTCTACTCGCTCGGGCGCAGCGCGGGCATCCGCTTCGGCGACGGCGGCGACGTCCGGCAGGTCGTCGTGGAACTGGACTCCACGCTCCTGTTCGTCTCCACCGCGGGCTCCGGCACCTGTCTCGCCGTGCTCGCGGGCAGGGACGCCGACGCGGCGGTCCTCGGCTACGAGATGGCGATGCTGGTCAAGAGCGTGCGCCCCTACCTGGTCACCGCGCCGAGGCAGCCGGTCGGCGAACCCACGCCGATGAGGCACTGACCGTGGCGGCCCCGCATGACGGGCCCTGGCTCGACGACGCGGCGGGGCGGCTCGTCCGCCCCTACACCGTCAGCGGCGGACGGACCAGACCGACCACCCCACTCGATCTGCTCTCCCAGGTCATGGCCACCGGGGCGACCCCTCTCGGCTACCTCGGACCAGAGCATTCCGCGGCCCTCGGCCAGTGCGAGGCACCCACCTCCGTGGCCGAGATCGCGGCCCAGCTGAAGCTGCCCGCGGTCGTCACCAAAGTGATCCTCGGCGATCTCCTCGACTGCGGGGCCCTCACCACGAAGGCCCCGGACTTCTCCCACAACCCCACTGACCGTTCCCTGTTGGAGGCAGTGCTCGATGGATTACGACGACAGCTCTGACCCCTTCCCCACCGCGCTGAAGATCTTGGTCGCCGGGGGATTCGGGGTCGGCAAGACGACCTTCGTGGGCGCGGTCAGCGAGATCGCGCCGCTCAGCACGGAGGAACTGCTCACGACGGTGAGCGAGGGCACCGACGACCTGTCGGGCGTCGAGAACAAGACCACCACGACCGTCGCCATGGACTTCGGACGGATCACGCTCGACCCCGAGCACGTGCTGTACCTCTTCGGTACGCCGGGACAGGAACGGTTCTGGTTCATGTGGGACGAGCTGTCGGCGGGCGCGCTCGGCGCGGTCGTGCTCGCCGACACCCGCCGCCTGGAGGACTGCTTCGCCGCCGTGGACTTCTTCGAACAGCGCGGCCTGGGCTTCATCGTCGCCATCAACGAATTCGACGGCGCCCACCGCTACGAGCCCGACGAGGTGCGCTCCGCGATCGACCTGGACCCCCGGGTGCCGGTGGTGCGCTGCGACGCGCGGATCTCCAGCTCCGGCATCCAGACCCTCCTGATCCTCGTCAGACACCTGCTCGACCATGCGCCGGCACCCAGCTACGGAGCCCACACGTGATGCACGACCCGACCGGTCGTCTCCTGCTCACCCCCGTCGACAAGGAAGCCCCCGCACGGGTGCGCAGACTGCGGGACCTGGACATCGGGGGACGGGCCGAGCCGGCCCTCGACGCCTTCGCGGCCCGGGTCGCCGAGCTGACCGGCGCACCGTACGCGATGGTCAACTTCATCGACGAGGAGCGGCAGTTCTTCGCGGGCCTGCACGCCGTCGACGGGCGGGCCTTCGGCGCGGTGGGCCGCTACCTGGCCCGCGACCACGGGTACTGCCCGCACGTGGTGGTGCGCCGCAAGGCCCTCGTCCTCGAAGACGTCCGCGACTTCCCGCGCTTCGCGGGCAACCCCGTCGTCGACGAGATCGGCATCCGCTCCTACCTGGGCGCGCCCCTCCTCGACCACACGGGGATGGCGCTCGGCACCGTCTGCGCCGTCGACGTCGAGCCGCGCCGCTGGGGCAGGGCGGGGCTCGACACCATCAAGACGGTGGCCGCGGAGCTCGTCGGGCAGATCCACCGCAGAGAGGCCGGCGGAATCTGAGCCCGGCTACACAGGGATCGGGCTCACCGCGGCAGGGGTGACGCCCGTACAGGCAACACCGGCACGAGCGAAGGAGCCTTCCCCGGAGCGCTGATCCCGGCGACCACCGCAAGGTGGTCCAGGCTACGCGCGGCAGCTCCAGGGCAAATCCGGGAGCATCCCGGAGCTGGAGCCGTACGGTCGGGTCACTCGCGTGCTGGTGTGACGGCGTGCGCGAGCTGGAAGCGTGAGTGCAGGCCGAGTTTCCGGTAGACGCGGGTGAGGGTCGCTTCGACCGTCTTGACGCTGACGGTGAGGGTGGTGGCGATGTCGCGGTTGCTCGCTCCGGCGGCGGCGAGCTCGGCGCAGCGTTGTTCGGCGGAGGTGAGGCGGGGGCGGGCGTTGTTGTCCGTGGGGGCGGCTTCCAGTCGGCTGAGGGTGTGCGCGGCGGTTTCGGTCCAGGGGTGTGCGTGGTGGGCGGTGAAGAGGTCGGCGGCGCTCTGCGCGGCGGTGCGGGCGCTGGCGCGCCGGCGTCCGCGTCGTTCCGTGTGGCTGAGCGCCAGCAGGGTCCGGCCCCGTTCGAGGGGAAGGTGGCGGAGGCGGTCGGCCGCGTCGGTGAGGCGTCCGGCCGCGGTGTCGTAGTCGCCGCGGGCCGCGTCCAGAAGCGCCTGGGTGCGTTCGAGTGCAGGGAGGACCGCGTCCCTGCCGAGGTCGGTCGCTGTGCGGCGGGTGTCGTCCAGGAGGCTCTGCGCCCGGTCGAGGTGGCCGATGGCGACGAGGGTCTCGGCGAGTTCGGGATGCCAGCGCAGGACGGAGGGGTCGCGGACCTGCTGGAGCTCCTCCAGTGCGCGGACCTCCTCCAGGGCCTCCAGGGCTTCCTTGGGGCGGTTGGTGGCCAGGAGGAGGTGGCCGAGGGCGAAGAGGTTGCGGGAGAGGAAGATCTTGTTGTCCTCCTGCCGGGCGGTGTCGACTCCGCGGTGTGCGTGGACGAGGGCGAGGTCGGTGCGTCGGGCGGTGCCCTCGACGAGGGCGGAGGTGTAGCACGCGGGTGAGGGGGACAGGGAGGTCTCGTCCGTCAGCGCCTGCGCGCGGTGGGCGTGGTGCAGTGCTCTGGCGCACCGTCCGGCGCGGAGTTCGGCCTCGGCGAGGCTGCGCAGGATGTCCACGGTCGCCTCGGTGTCTCCCGTCCGCTCGGCTTCGACGAGCAGGGGAAGCAGCGCGGTGCGGGCGTCGTCCGGATGGTCGTCGAAGAGGGCGTGCCGGGCGGCGAGGTGCTGGGGTGTGCCGTTGACCGGGATGGAGGCGGTGCGTGGCAGGGACAGTGCGCGGCTGAGCGTGGTCTCGGCGTCGGGGTGGCCGAGGACGCGTTGGAGGCGGGCCCGCATCGTGAGGGCCATGACGGTGGTGGGGGTGTCGTCGGCGGCTTCGGCGAGGGCGGTGGCCCGGCCGGCCAGGGCGCACGCCCGGTGGGGGTCGCCGTCGTTGACGTTGGCCCAGATGGATTGGCGGATGAGTATCCGCGCGGTGAGATCGGGTCGTCCGACCGCCGCGTGGAGTGCGGCGGCGAACAGTTCGTCCGCGCTGTGCAGGCGTCGGCCGCTCGCGTCGATCAGGGCGACGAGGGCGTCGACGTGTTGGGCGGGGGTGGGGTCGTGGCCCAGGACGAGTCGGGCGGCGGCCCGGCTGCGGGGGAGGTCGCCGTAGTGGGCGGCGTCGCGTACGGCGGTCAGGGCCCGTTCGGTGAGCAGTTCGCTGTCGTCGTGCGGGGTGCGCTGGGCGGCGAGGAGGGAGAGCTCTGCCGCGAGTGCGTGGTCGCCGCGCTGCCGCGCGCGGACGGCGGCGCGGGCGGCGCGGCGGGCTGTTTGCCGGTCGGGGCCATCGGCCGCCAGCGCGGTGTGCCGGTCGCGGCGGACGCTGTCGTGGCTGGCCTCGGCCAGGCGGGCGTGCAGGCGTCTGCGCTCGTCGCCCGGCAGCCGGGCCACGAGTTCGGTGCCGATCGCGGAGGCGGTGAACCGTACGCTCCTGTCCGCCCGTTCGATGTCGAGCAGCCCCGCTGCCTCGGCCTGGGTGAGGAGGGCCTCGGCTGCCGGGTCGGTCAGGCGGCCGAGCAGTTCGAGGTCGGGCCGGTCGTCCAGTGCGGCGAACGTCAGGAGTTCCTGTACCTGGGCCGGTACCTCGTCCAGCCACTCGCCCACCAGCCGGCGGGCCGTCGGCGGCAGGGCGGTGTCGCTCTCACCGCCCAGGTCCGGGAGCGGGCGCGAGGCGTCGGCCAGCGCGAGGGCCAGGGCCGGGTTTCCTCCACTGTGGGTGTGGATGCGCGTGACCTCGCGGGGGGCGAGCCGGTACGGGGACAGCAGAGTCGCGACCTGAGGGGACGTCAGGGGTGGGACGCGCACCGCGCATGTGTCCTCTCCGCACCAGTGGCCCGCGGCTCCCGGGCGCCAGGTGCGCTCGGCCGCGATGACGGCAAGGCCCGGGGTCAGGCGCAGCGCCCAGCCCAGGACGGCCGCACTGGCCGCGTCCAGCCACTGGGCGTTGTCCACCACCAGCGTCATCGGTGGAGCCTCCCGCAGCAGAGCGGTGGTCTGCCGGCGCAGCCGCAGGGACCGACCGGCATCGTCCGGAGAACCCGGCCGGCCGGCGGCCTCGTCGACTGCCGCCGCCAGTTCCCGCGCGCCGGGCAGTGCCGGTAGGGCCAGCGCGAGTTCGAGCAGCCCGGCACAGGGAACCAGGGCATCCTGCGGACGCGGGGCCAGCCGCAGGACGGGCAGGCCCAGCCGTCGTCCCAGCTCCCCGGCCGCGGTGGTCTTCCCGCTTCCGGGCGGCCCGAACAGGACCACCCGGCGGGTGCCGTGCACGTCTTCCGGCACTACCGGCAGCACGGGACCGGCCTCGTGGAACGCGTTCATCCACATCGCAGAGTCTGGCATCGGGCCATGGTGGGCCCGCCGGGCCTCCCCGTCCAGATCAAGGGGTTGCCCCGATGTCGGCCGCCTCCCTCGTCCTTAGCCTCATGGCCACAGCCGAGCCAACTGCTGCCGAACGCCCCCCGAGCCCCAGATGACGTTCTGCAGCTTTTCCCCGTCAAGGCCCGGCGGAAGGATTGCGATGTACCGCAAGAACGCCCTGGCAGCCGGTGTGGCGGCAGCCCTCGCCCTGGGCTCCCTCACCATGGTGGCCACCCAGTCCAGCGCGGCCCCCCGGCCCGCCGCGGCCGCCGACACCTCCGCGGACCGATCTGGCGCCGGGTTCCGAAAGCTGACGGCTGACGCGCGCCGCGAGGCAATACGCACGGCCGGCCGGAATGCCGCCGCGACCGCCCGCGAACTCGGCCTGGGCCCCGAAGAGCGCCTGGTGGCCAAGGACGTGCTGATCGACACCGCCGGTACCCGGCACGTGCGCTACGACCGCACCTACAGACGCCTGCCGGTGATCGGCGGCGACCTGGTGGTGCACCTCGCCAAGAACGGCAAGATCACCGGCTCGGACCTGGCGCACCAGGGCGCCGTCCGGATCCCCGGCATCACCCCGAAGCTGACGGCGGCCAAGGCATCCGCCAAGGCCGTGAAGCACGCCAAGCACGTGAAGCACGCCAAGGCCGCGGGCAAGGACAGCACCCTGGTGGTGTACGCGGCCGGCAAGATACCCGTCCTCGCCTACCGCTCGACCGTCACCGGCGAGGGCGAGACCGGCCCCGCCTCGCGGGAGGCGGTGATCGTCGACGCGACCAGCGGCGCGCCGTTGGACCAGTACGAACTGCACCAGAGCGCCACGGGGACCGGCAACGGCGTCACCTCCGGACAGGTCTCCATCGAGACCACCCAGACCGGCAGCGGCTACACCCTGACCGACGCGGCGCACGGCGGCACGGTCGTCTACGACTCGTACAACAGCCCGCAGTCGAACCCGAGACAGAACGCCCGGGCCTTCTCCAAGACCACCAACTCCTGGGGCAACGGCACCAGTTCCAGCCGCGAGAGCGCCGCCGTGGACGCCTCCTACGGCCTGGCGAAGACCTGGGACTACTACAAGAACGCCTTCAACCGCTCCGGTATCCGCAATGACGGCCGCGGCGCCCCCGCCTACGTCCACGTCGACACCGGCCTGCTGAACGCCTTCTACGACGACAACTGCTTCTGCATGTACTTCGGCGACGGCTCCTCGCAGAACGGCAACACCCCGGTCACCGCGTTGGACGTGGCCGGCCACGAGATGAGCCACGGCGTCACCGCCGCCACCGCCAACCTCACCTACTCCGGCGAGTCCGGCGGCCTCAACGAGGCCACCAGCGACATCTTCGGCACCATGGTCGAGTTCTCCGCCGACAACGCCGGCGACCCGGGCGATTACTACATCGGCGAGAAGCTCAACATGTCGGGCGGTTACATGCGCCGGATGGACAACCCCGCCGCCGACGGCAGGTCGCTGTCCTGCTGGAACTCGAACGCCGGCTCGTCGGACGTGCACCTCTCCTCCGGCATCGGCAACCACTTCTTCTACCTGGCGGCCGAGGGCACCGGCGCGAAGACCATCAACGGACGCTCGCACAACGGGACCACCTGCAACAACGACACCTTCGCGGGCATCGGCAAGGACAAGGCCGCAGCGGTCTGGTACCGGGCGCTGTCCACCTACATGACCTCCGCCACCAACTACGCCGGCGCCCGCACCGCCACCTTGCAGGCCGCTGCCGACCTGTACGGCACCAACTCCCAGGAGCGCTACCTCGTCTCCAAGGCATGGGCGGCCGTCAGCGTCGGCACCGCCCTGCCCGACCCCGGCACCGGCACCCCCACCCCCGATCCGACCGATCCCCCCAGCGGGAACGCGCTGACCAACGGCAGCTTCGAGCAGGGCACCAGCGGCTGGACCCAGAGCGACAACATCATCACCAACTCGTCCCTGCAGACCGCGCGTGACGGGTCCTGGTACGCCTGGATGATGGGCTACGGCGCCGACGCCGTCGAGTCCCTGTCCCAGTCGAACATCGCGGTGCCCTCCACCGGCACCCCGAAGCTCTCCTTCTCGCTGAAGGTCTCCACCCAGGAGTCCGGCTCCACGGCCTACGACACGCTCAAGGTCAAAGTGAACGGCACCACACTGGCCACCTACTCCAACGCCAACGCGAGCGCGGGATACGTCCAGAAGACCGTCGACCTGTCCGCCTACAAGGGCAAGACGGTGAAGCTGGAGTTCGCCGGCACCGAAGACACCTACCTGTCGACCGTCTTCCTTCTCGACGGTATCGCCATCGGCTGACCGGTCCCGCTCACCACCAGTGCTCCCGCGGCCGGAGCCCCTGCTCGGGTGCTCCGGCCGCGGGAGCCACCGCATGCGCCGGGGCGGTACGGTCCCCACTCCGCGGGTTTCGCGGTGCGTTCAACCGCCGTTCATCTTTATGTCGCGTACATGGCTCGCGACCTCGTTCGCACTCCCGGCCCAGGCTTCCGGGATCGACGGCGTCCTGCCGAAGGCCGAGACCGCGCCGCTGTACGACGACGAGGCGGGCGGCAACGCCGACGCGGACGACCCGGCGATCCGGCGCAACTCCGCCGGCCCGGGCCGCAGCCTGGTGATCGCGACGGCCAAGCAGGGTGGCCTGCGGGTCTACGACCTGGACGCCCGCCAGTGCGGTCGGTCCCCGCCCCGGCCGGGCCGGGCGCCGACGACAAGCCCGGCCGATTCAACAACGTCGACCTGGTGCAGGGCCTGCGCCTGGGCGGCGGGCGTGCGGACGTCGCGGTGGTCAGCGACCGCGGCAACGACCGGCTGCGGATCTACCGCATCGACCGCGACAAGCCCGGCGGCCCGCTCACCGACGTCACCGACCCGGGAGCGCGCCCCGTGTTCTCCGCCGACCAGGCCGAGATCAACGAGCAGCAGACCGCGTACGGCCTGGCCACCTGGACCGACCGCGCCACCGGCCGCTCCTACGCGCTGGTCAGCCGGCGCAACCGCACCCGGATCGCTTTGATGGAACTGGTCGCCACCTCGGCCGGCACGGTCGGGTACCGACAGGTCCGCGTCCTCGACCTGCCGTCCTCCTTCCGGATGCCCAACGGCGCCTCCTGGACGCCGTGCGGCGAGCCGGGTGAACTGCCGCAGGTCGAGGGCATCTGGCGCATCGACGCCGGCCGGGGACCTACGACGAGGAGACCGAGGAGTGCACGCCAGGCGTCGACCCCGGCTTCGGTGGCACGCACGTCAGCGCCGACGTCGAGGGCCTGACCCTGGTCACCGAGGGGGACGGCGACGGCTACCTGCTCGCCTCCAGCCAGGGTGACAACACCTTCGTCGCCTACGACCGGGAGCGCGACGAGGACAACGAGTACGAGAGCGCCTTCCGCGTCGCCGCGGCCTCCACCACCCTCGACGGCTCCGAGGTGTGCGACGGCGCCGCCGCCCTCAACGCCCCGCTCGGCACCCGCTACCCGAACGGCCTGCTCGTCGTCCAGGACGGCGAGGAGACACCCGGTGACGGCGACCGCGAGACCACCGGCTTCAAGTTCGTCGACCTCGGCGAGGTAGTCGACACCCTCGACTGATCAACGAACGCCGCGGGCGCACGGTGACCACACCGTGCGCCCGTCCCGCCGTCCCGCCGTCCCGCCTCGAAGAGGCGCGCCGACAGCCACCGACGGCATCCTTCGGCCTGCCCGCTCGCGGCGGTGAGGGTGACCAGGCCGGTGCCCCCCAGCCGCCGTCCGCGACGACCGTGGTGCGACCGACGGCGTCCTCGGCTCCGGACAGTTCCCATCGCGACGCCGGACTCAGGGCCCGGGCCCGCGCCCAGCGCGCCATGCCGCCGTACTGCCGCCCGACGAGGACGAGCCGCTGACCCGGGGCCGGCCGGCGACTGCGGCACCGAGCCGACGACACGTCGCGGTTCGAGTAGTCGGCCCGTGCGGAGCACGCCTGCGGGGGCGGCATGCGTGTGCGTGCCGCCCCCGCAGGTGGGTGCCGGGATTCAGTTGAGGGTCAGGAAGGAGCCCGCCCCGTTGCCGTACTCGATCCAGGCGCCGGACCGGGCGTCCGCCGGGACGCCGGACCAGGCGGCGGTCAGGTCGGTCGGCACGCCGGGGGTGACACGGCCCTGGCGCGGCGTGACCGTGACCTTGCCGGTGGCGGGGCTGTCCGCGGTGATGTGGTTCGCCTGATAGGTGTACGGAGTGACGGTCTCGTTCTCGGCCCCGATCGCGACCGGGGACACGAAGATGGCGTCGGCCGTGGGATGCGGCACGGTGATGGTGACCGTTCCGTCGCTGTCGGGGCCGGCGAGTTGGACGTCCTGGAGGACCCCGTCGACCTTCCTGCCCCAGAGGACGCCCGTGAGCGTGTCCTCTGCCGCGTCGAAGCGGACCGTGATCTGCGACGCCTTGGTGCCGGACGGGATCTTGGCGTCGTAGGAGATCTGCTGCGTCGTGGTCAGGGTGCCCTTGGTGGTGTCCGAGGCGACCGGTCCGTAGGCGGTGGCCGTCAGGGTGCTGGTGGCCGGGGTGACCGAGAACTTGGTCGAGCCGCTGGAGCCGGAGCCCTTGATCTCGGCGGGGGCGCGGACGATCTGCGGGGTGACGGCGATCGGGCTGCGGACGGTGGTGCGGCCGGAGGTCCAGGTGAGGGCCCCGGTGTCGACGCGTCCTGCGGGCGCGGTGGTCACGTCCAGGGTGACGGTGAAGGTGCGCTTCTGGCCGGGGTGGTCGAAGCGCAGTACGGACGGGCTCACGGTGGCCTTGATGCCGGGGAGGTCCACCCGGGCGCGGTAGGTGCCCGCCGATGTCGCGGTGACGGTGCGGGTGACGGTCTGCTTGCCGAAGAGGTCGCCGATGGCTATGGAGGGGTAGTTGAGGTCGCTCGGGTCGATGGCCTTCGTTCCGGTTCCGGTGTCCACGCCGGAGCCTTCGAGGTACGCGAGCCAGTCCCGCTCACCCGAGTCGTAGACGAGTCCGGGCCGCAGCATGGCCCGTGCCTCCACCTCGCCGGCGCCCTGCGCGAAGGCGTCGTCGCTGTTCCTGCCCTCCGCGGTCTTCGTCGGCGTGGCGGTGGTCATCATGGCCGACTTGATGCTCATCGGGGACCAGGTGGGGTGCTCCGAGAGGTAGAGCGCCGCCAGGCCGGAGATGTGCGGGGTGGCCATGGAGGTGCCGGAGTAGTAGTCGAAGTCGTGGCCCTTGTTGCCGTCCGGGGACACGGCCGCGAGGATCGTGACGCCGGGCGCGGTGATGTCGGGCTTGAGCAGGTCGCCGTTGCCGACGAGCGAGGGGCCGCGCGAGGAGAAGTCGGCCACCTGCGGGTAGGCGTCCGAGGTGCCTCCCTTGGCGAGGGTGGCGGTGGCCCCGTCCGTGGCGGCATAGGTGCGAACGGCGGTCGCCTCGGGGGTGTTGAGATGGACGGTCGGCAGGCTGTGCAGGTCACCGTCCGTGCTCTCGTCGCTGGAGTTCACCAGGACGACGCCGATGCCGCCGGCCCGCCGGACCTCGGCGGACTTGTCGGGGCGGGAGTTGTAGCCCCGTTCGCAGACGACGATCTTCCCGGCCGTGCGGGCGGGGTCGAGGGAGTCCGGCATGCAGAATTCCGCGTAGACGTCCACGGTGTCGGGGTCCTTGACCGCGGAGCCCAGGACGAGCGGGGCGGGGCCGACCTTCCGGTGCACGGTGGTGCTGATGCCGGTGTGGCTCGTGCCGTTGCCGAGGGTCACGGTGCCGGTGTGCGACGCGATGGTGCCGGCGGCGACCGTGGTGGTCCAGGGCGCGGTGTTGTCGAGGCTGGACGCCTTCGGGCCGGAGTTGCCCGCGGCGGTGGCGACGAAGACTCCGGCCGCGGCGGCGTTGCGGAGCGCGACCTGTGCCGGGTTGTTGTACGCGCTCTCGAACGTGCCGCCGAGCGAGTAGTTGATGACGTCCACGCCGTCGGCGACGGCCTGGTCGATGGCGGCGACGATGTCGCTGGTCAGACCGCCGTCCGACTGGCCGTCCTTGCTCTGCCAGAGAGCCTTGTAGACGGCGATGGTGGCTGCGGGGGCCACACCGGAGACGGTGCCGAGGTCCTCACCGTCGACCTTGGCGGGGACGTTGGCGTTGCCGGCCGCGGTGGACGCCGTGTGGGTGCCGTGGCCCTGGCTGTCGCGCGGGGAGACGTATCCGGCCCGGTTGGACTCCGGAACGGCGTCGAACCAGGCGTCGCCGAAGTAGCGGGCGCTGATGACCTTCTCGTTGCAGGCCGCGGCGGTGAATCTGTCGCCGGTCTGGCAGGTGCCCTTGAAGGTGCCGCCGTCCGCCTTGTGCATCACGGTGGCCGTGCCCACGCGGTAGGGGCGGTAGCGGTCCTTCTTGCCGGGCTTGCGGGAACTCAGGGCCGGGGCGTCGAAGGAGGGGTTCTCGGGCCAGATGCCCGTGTCGATGTCGCCGATGACGATGCCCTTGCCGGCTTCGGCGGTCCCGCCGAGGGCCTTCCACAGCCCCTTGCGGCCGGGGAGCCCGAGGAAGTCGGTGGAGCTCCGGTCGTCGGTGGCCTTGAGGAACTGGTCGGGGGCGATGTGCACGACGCTCTTGGTGCGGGCGAGGCGCACCAGTTGGCGGGCGTCGAGTCGGGCGCTGAAGGTGTTGGTGGTGACCGCGTAGTGCTGCCGGACGGTGGCGCCGACCTTCTTGGCGACGCGGGTCTGCCGGCCCGTCAGGTGGGTGCGGTACCGCTTGGCGGCGGCCGATGCGACATCGAGCTTGCCGCCCTTGGCGGGTTTCGTGGCGCGCAGGTCGCCTACCCCGCCGTCGTAGGTGACCAGGGGCTCGTCGGCGAGGGTGACCAGGTAGGTGCCGGTGGCGGATGTGGCGATCGGAGCGGTGGCGGGGACGGCGGTGGCGGTCGTGGCCAGGGGAAGGCTGAGTGCGGAAAGGGCGGTGGTGAGCAAGGCGGCGAGGGCGGCCCGCCGGTTGCGCGATGTTCTTCGCGGCAGGAGTGACACGAACTCTCCTCATGGATTTCCACGCACACCGGAGAGGCGAGCGTGGGTGCTCGCCTGTGGCGTGAGCATGGGGACGGGAATCTCTGTCCGCCTGGCACCAGGGGTGACTGACGGGTGGTCCGGGATGAGTGAACGCTGTGCAAATACCGACTGTCCAGATAGCGTGATGGCGTCTTTGGCGGGGTGACCAAACGCGCCACGCGTGGGAAGACCGGTCGGCCCGCACCGAAGCACGGGCCTCCGGCGCCGTCCCCTCGGGTGGCAAGAAAGGCTGGCTGTGCTGGAAGCCGTGGGTGTGAGCGCGTTCGACGAGAACGTGTACCGGGCGGTGTTGTCGGCACAGCAGTGCACGGTGGGCGATCTCGCGGAGAGCGCGGGCGCCGGAGTGGCGCGTACCGGGCAGGCGTTGAAGCGGCTGGCCGGTCTCGGCCTCGTGCGGCGGGTGGGCCGGGGCCGCTGGGAAGCGGTGAGCCCCCGGTCGGCGCTCTCGGCCCTGCTGAACCGGCGTCGGTCCGAGACGGAGACGATGTACGGCGAAATGGAGGCGCAGCTGTCGGACCTCCAGCGCCTCTACTGGGCCCATCAGTTGACCTCGGACCCGGAAGCCCTGGTGGAGGTGCTCTCGGACCCGGAGACGATCGCCCGCCGGGTCGATGAGGTGCACCGGTCCGTCACCACCCATTTGTGGACGCTGGACAAGCCGCCGTACCTGGAGGCGGTCGGTCAGCCGCACTTCCACGAGCAGGAGAAGGCGGCCACCCGCGAGTGGGTGGAGCGCGGCGTGGACATCCGGGGCGTGTACTGCCTGGAGTCGATGGATCCGCCCGGGCGGATGGAGACCGTTCTGCGGCTCACTGCGCTAGGCGAGAAGTCGCGGCTGCTGCGTCATCTCCCGTTCAAGGCGCGGATCGTGGACCGCAGGGTGGCGATGGTGCCGCTGACCGGTGGCAGCAAGGAATCCATCGTGCTCGTGCATCCGTCGGGCCTGCTGGACGGTCTGATGGAGCTGTTCGAGGCGTACTGGGAACGCGCCGAACCCCTGCTCGCCCATCAGGTGGACGAGGTGGGGGAGGGGCCCAGCGAGGAGGAGTTGGTGCTCGTGCGTCTGCTGCACGCCGGCTTCAAGGACCAGGCGATCGCCCGGCAGTTGGGGGTCAGCGTACGCACGGCGACGCGGCGGGTGGCGGCTCTGATGCGCACACTGGACGCCGATACGCGGTTCCAGGCGGGGGTCCGGGCGCGGGAGTGCGGCTGGATATGAGCCCGCCGGGGGTTGCCCGCCTTCACCCGCTCGTGCGTCCGGTCAAGGTCCCGTCCCTGTCCGCCGAGGTGCGATACACCTAAGAGGTCGTTTTCATCAGCAGAGCCCGATACCTGATGTTTTGCGTAGTGCTGACGGGGGCAGAAGTCGCCTTGCGCCCGTATTCGAGCGATCTCTCCGACGCCCGCTGGGAGTTGATCGAGCCGGTCCTGACGGCCTGGCGTTACGAGCGCCACGGTCGGGCTCTGGGCTTCGGCCCGCTCGGCGGCTTCGGGAAGGCCGGCGGCCCCGGCATGTTCTCCCTGACAGATTCCGACCGCATCCGCGATCTGCTCGCCGCCGGCGGGTTCGACGAGGTGGAGGTGCAGCGGGTCGAGGCGGCGGGGATGTGGGGCGCAGACTCGGCGGACGCCTCGGCATTCCTGCTGGACTCCGGACGAGAAGCGCGCGAGTTCGTAAATCCCAGTACGCCGTACAGCATGGACCTACCCCGCCCTCACCGCCTCTTTCGAGGGCGGACAGGTGCGCTGACCGGCAAGGTCTGAAGGAAAGCTGCGGCGGCGCTTAAGAAAGTCTCGATGGACCCGGGCGCCGCCGTAGGGAAGATTCCTGTGCCGTCGGAGGAAGAAGCGACGTACGACAGGAGCCGTTGCGTTGAAGGCGCTGGTCAAGGAGAAGGCGGAGCCGGGTCTCCGGCTGATGGACGTACCGGAGCCGGTCATCGGCCACGGGGACGTCCTCATCAAGGTGCTCCGCACCGGGATCTGCGGGACCGATCTGCACATCCGGGCCTGGGACGGCTGGGCGCAGCAGGCGATCAGCGCGCCCCTGGTGGTCGGCCACGAGTTCGTCGGTGAGGTGGTCGGGACCGGCCGCGACGTCGCCGACGTCAAGGCGGGCGACCTCGTCAGCGGCGAGGGGCACCTGGTCTGCGGCAAGTGCCGCAACTGCCTGGCCGGGCGGCGCCACCTGTGCCGCGCCACGGTCGGCCTCGGCGTCGGGCGCGACGGCGCCTTCGCCGAGTACGTCGCGCTGCCCGCGGCGAACGTGTGGGTGCACCGGACGCCGGTGGACCTCGACGTGGCCGCGATATTCGACCCGTTCGGCAACGCCGTGCACACCGCCCTGTCCTTCCCGCTGGTCGGCGAGGACGTGCTGATCACCGGGGCGGGCCCGATCGGCCTCATGGCGGCCGCCGTGGCGCGGCACGCCGGCGCCCGCAACGTCGTGATCACCGACGTCAGCGAGGAGCGCCTGGAACTGGCCCGCAAGGTCGGCGTCAGCCTGGCCCTGAACGTGGCCGAGGCGACGATCGCCGACGGCCAGCGCGGACTCGGCCTGCGCGAGGGCTTCGACGTCGGCCTGGAGATGTCCGGCAACCCGCGCGCCATGCGCGACATGGTCGCCAACATGACCCACGGCGGCAAGATCGCCATGCTCGGTCTGCCGGCCGAGGAGTTCGCCGTCGACTGGGCCAGGATCGTCACCTCGATGATCACGATCAAGGGCATCTACGGCCGCGAGATGTTCGAGACCTGGTACGCGATGTCCGTCCTGCTCGAAGGCGGCCTCGACCTGGCCCCGGTGATCACCGGACGCTACGGCCACCACGACTTCGAGGCGGCCTTCGACGACGCGGCGAGCGGCCGCGGCGGCAAGGTCATCCTCGACTGGACCACCTGACCCGCGCCCCGCTCCGGCCCGCCCCTCCACGGCTCACCCCTTAAGGATTCCCGCATGTTCGACTCCGTACGCGAAGACCTCCGGACCACCCTCGACGAGATCCGCTCCGCCGGCCTGCACAAGCCCGAGCGCGTCATCGGCACCCCGCAGTCCGCCAAGGTCGCCGTCACCGCCGGGGGCCGCCCCGGCGAGGTCCTCAACTTCTGCGCCAACAACTACCTCGGCCTCGCCGACCACCCCGAGGTCGTCGCCGCCGCCCACGAGGCCCTGGACCGCTGGGGCTACGGCATGGCCTCCGTCCGCTTCATCTGCGGCACGCAGGAGGTGCACAAGGAACTGGAGGCGCGGCTCTCCGCCTTCCTCGGCCAGGAGGACACGATCCTCTACTCCTCGTGCTTCGACGCCAACGGCGGTGTCTTCGAGACGCTGCTCGGCCCGGAGGACGCGGTGATCTCCGACGCGCTCAACCACGCGTCGATCATCGACGGCATCCGCCTGTCCAAGGCCCGCCGCTTCCGCTACGCCAACCGCGACCTCGCCGACCTGGAGAAGCAGCTCAAGGAGGCTGCCGAGGGCGGCGCCCGCCGCAAGCTGATCGTCACCGACGGCGTCTTCTCCATGGACGGCTACGTCGCCCCGCTCGCCGAGATCTGCGACCTCGCCGACCGCTACGACGCCATGGTCATGGTCGACGACTCGCACGCCGTCGGCTTCGTCGGCCCCGGAGGCCGCGGCACCCCCGAGCTGCACGGCGTCATGGACCGCGTCGACATCATCACCGGCACGTTGGGCAAGGCCCTCGGCGGTGCCTCCGGCGGCTACGTCGCCGCCCGCGCCGAGATCGTCGCCCTGCTGCGCCAGCGCTCGCGCCCGTACCTCTTCTCGAACACGCTCGCCCCGGTGATCGCCGCGGCCTCCCTGAAGGTCCTCGACCTCCTGGAGTCGGCGGGCGACCTGCGCGAGCGGCTCGCCGCCAACACGGCGCTGTTCCGCTCGCGGATGACCGAGGAGGGCTTCGACATCCTCCCCGGCGACCACGCGATCGCCCCCGTCATGATCGGCGACGCGTCCGTCGCGGGCCGCATGGCCGAGCTCCTCCTGGAGCGCGGCGTCTACGTGATCGGCTTCTCGTACCCGGTGGTGCCGCAGGGCGCGGCCCGCATCCGGGTGCAGCTGTCGGCGGCGCACTCCACGGAGGACGTCGACCGGGCGGTCGACGCGTTCGTGGCGGCCCGCGCCGAGCTGGGCTGAAGCCTTCAGCGGTGCCCCGCCGGTCCCGTCCGCGGGGCGGGCCGCGGCCCGGGGCGGGGCACCGCCGGGGGGTGAGGGAGAATTGGCCGCATGATCGAAGCGCGGCGGCTGCACATCCTCCGTGCGGTGGCCGACCACCGCACGGTCACCGCCGCTGCCGCCGCGCTGTACCTCACGCCCTCGGCGGTGTCCCAGCAGCTCACGGCGTTGGAGCAGGAGACGGGGCACCGCCTGGTCGAACGCTCGGCGAGGGGTGTGCGCCTCACGCCCGCGGGCGAGATCCTGCTGACGCACACCAACGCGGTCCTGGCCCAGCTGGAGCGCGCCGAGGCAGAGCTCGCCGCGTACAGCTCCGGCGAGGCGGGGACGGTGACCGTCGCCTCCTTCGCCACCGGCATCGGCCTGGTCGTCGGCCCCGCCCTGGCCCGCCTCGCCGGCTCCGCGCCCGGCATCAGGCTGCGGGTGCGGGACGCCGAGGGGGACGCGAGCCTGCCGATGGTGCTCGACCGGCAGGTCGACGTGGCGGTGGCCGTGGAGTACCGGGGCGCGCCCGGCGCCGACGACCCCCGGCTGACCCGCGTGCCGCTCTACGCCGAGCCCTTCGACGCGGTGCTGCCGCTCGGCCACCGGCTCGCCGACGCGGACCGGGTGCCGCTCGCGGAGCTGGCCAAGGACGCCTGGATCGGCCCGTTCGCCGGGAACCCCTGCCACGACGTCGTGGTCCTCGCCTGCGAGCAGGCCGGGTTCCAGCCGCTGCTCGAACACTGGTCGGACGACTTCCGCGCGGTGGTGGCGCTCGCCTCGGCCGGGGCGGGCGTCGCCCTCGTACCGCGTTCGGCGCTGCGCGGCATGGACGTCTCGGGGGCCGTGGTGCGCCCCGTGGAGGGCGCCGCCCCCACGCGCCGGGTGTTCGCGGCGGTGCGGTGCGGCGCGGAGGGGCATCCGCTGATCCGCCCGGTCCTCGCGGCGCTGGGGGAAGCGGCGGGCTGAGGCCGTCCCCCCCGGCCGCCTCCGGCGCCCCACGAAACTCAGGTCCGGCCTCTTGACCCCGTGCTCGGCCCGTCACCAGCGTGACCGGCAAGCCGTCAGGGGAGTTCATCGTGAAGAGCGCACTGTCCACGCCAACTCCCGTGCCGACGGCCGGAGTCGCCCCGGCATCGGCGCTCCACGGCACGCGGGACGGTCAGGCCGCGTGCTGGTACGTCGGGTAGGTGAGGTACCCGGCGTCGCCGCCCTGGTAGAAGGTGCTCTCGTCGGCGGGCGCGAGAGGCAGCCCCGAGCGCAGGCGTTCGACCAGGTCGGGGTTGGCGAGGAAGCCGCGGCCGAAGGCGATCAGATCGGCGCCGAGGCCCAGCCAGTGGTCGGCCTCCGCCTGCCCGGTCTGCTGCGCGCCGCCCGGCATGGTCGGGCTGACGACGAGGGTGCCCGGCCAGGTCTTGCGCAGCAGGAGGAGGGTCTCCTCGTCGGTGGTGCCCTCCAGGTGGACGTAGGCGAGGTCGAGACGGGCCAGCTCCGTCAGCAGGGCGGTGTTCAGCTCGGCGGCGTCATCCTCGACGACGCCCCAGATGCCGCCGCCGGGCGACAGACGGATACCGGTACGGGCTGCGCCCACGGCCTCCACGGTGGCGGACGCCGCCTCGACGGCGAACCGTATCCGGCCGGTGATCGAGCCGCCGTAGCGGTCCTCGCGCAGGTTGGCGTTGGACGACAGGAACTGGGAGATCAAGTAGCCGTTGGCACCGTGCAGTTCGACTCCGTCGAAGCCCGCGTCGACGGCGCGGCGGGCGGCGTGCGCGTAGGACAGCGCATGCCCGGGGACCTCGTCGGTCGCCAGGGCCCGGGGCACGGGCATCGGCTGCGGGCCGCTCGGGGTGAACACGCTGCCCTCGCCGGGCACGGCCGACGGGCCGACCGGCCGGAGGCCCGTGGTCTCGTGGTGCGAGACCCTGCCGCCGTGCATGATCTGGGCGAAGAGACGTCCACCGCTGGTGTGGACCGCGTCGGTCACCTGCCGCCAGGAATCGGTCTGCTCGTCGGTGTACAGGCCGGGCGTGCCCGGGTTGGACTGCCCCACCAGGCTGGGCTGGACGCCCTCCGTGACGATCAGCCCGGCCGTGGCGCGCTGCGCGTAGTAGGCGGCCATCGAGGCAGTGGCCAGACCGCCGGCGGCGGCCCGGACGCGGCTCATGGGGGCCATGACGGTCCGGTTGGGCAGGGTGAGTCCGCCGAGGCGGTAACTGCTGAACAGGGAAGGCATGTCGGTTCTCCTCGCGTACCCGTGCGCTCCGGCTGCCGAAGCGCATGCGTACGCTAAAACCTGACACCGGTGTCAGGGGCAAATGGGAGAACGCCGCGGGAGGCAGCCATGCGGATCGGGGAACTCGCGGCACGCGCCGGAGTGAGTGTGCGGTCCTTGCGGTACTACGAGCAGCGGGGGCTGCTCACCAGCACCCGCACGCCGAGCGGGCAGCGGCGGTACACGGAGGACGACGTGGACCGCGTCCACTTCATCCAGGGGCTGTACGCGGCCAACCTCTCCAGCGGCACCATCGCCGAACTCATGCCGTGCCGCGAGGCCCCGAGCAGGCACAACTCCGACGCCACGCTGGAGCGGATGGCCCGCGAGCGCGAGCGGATCACGGCGCAGATCGACGGCCTCCTGAGGGCCAGGGACACCCTCGACAGGATGGCGGCCCTGGCCCGGGCCCACCGCGAGTCCCTGCCGCCGTCCCCCTGAGAGGACCGGTGGCCGCTCGCTGACGGACCGGAGTCCGTTGAGAGGCGGATCACGCTTGTCGGCATCCCAGATGCGGGATAGCGTGCCGGATATGGACGATCTTTCCAGGGAACACGACGGAGCCGACGCGCGCCTCGCCGCACGGCTGGCCGAACTGCGGGCCGAACACGGCTGGTCCCTGGGGGAGTTGTCGGAGCTGAGCGGCGTCAGCCGCTCCACCCTGTCCCGTGCCGAGCGCGCCGAGATCAGCCCCACCGCGGCCCTCCTCAACCGGCTGTGCGCGGTCTACGAACGCACCATGTCGCAGCTCCTGAGCGAGGTGGAGGCGGAGCCCGCGCAGCTCGTGCGCGCCGTCGACCAGGCGGTCTGGACGGACGACGACGCCGGCTTCATGCGCTGGTCGGTCTCCCCGCCGCACCTCGGGATGCGCGGCGAACTGGTCGAGGGCCGGCTCCAGCCGGGCGCCGACATCTCCTACGACCGGCCGCCCGTGCCCGGCCTCGAACAGCACATCTGGGTGCTCGAAGGCGCCCTTGAGGTCACGGTCCGGGGCGAGGCACACGCCCTGCGCACCGGCGACTGCCTGCGCTACCGGCTCTGGGGCGCCTCGCGCTTCCGCTGCCTGGGCGACGAAGAGGTGCGGTACGCGCTGGTGGTGGTGCAGCCGTGACGGTTCCACGGCGGGAGACGGCACCGCGGGGGGGGGCGGGGCGGATACGGGAGGGCGGGGGAGAGCCATGGGCGGGCCTGTCGTGCCGTACACGGCGCGTGATCCGCATGGCGGCGCCGGTGCGGGGGAGGCTGAGCGGGAACCGTGGAGCCGTCCGGCCACAGGGCCGCACGGCCGCGGACAGCCGCACACCGCCGTACGCAGGGAGCCCGCCGCGATGCCCGACCACTCCGACAGCGCCACGACCGCCACGCCCGCCACCTACACCGCCGGGCTGCTCAACGCGGCGGACGGCGTGCCCGTCGCCACGTACACCTGGCTGCCGGCCGACGGCAGGCCGCGTGCCTACGTGCAGATCGCCCACGGAGCCGCCGAACACGCCCTGCGCTACGACCGCTTCGCCCGGCACCTGACCGCGCGAGGCTACGGCGTGGTCGCCTCCGACCACCGAGGCCACGGCGCCACCGCGCAGGCCACCGGCGGTTACGGGGTGACCTCCGAGGGCGGGGACGGAGGCGCGGACGGCGCCGACAGCTGGCGGGCGATCGTCGACGACCTCAGGGCCATCGGCGACCAGGTGCGCACCCTGCACCCGGGACTGCCGTTCTTCCTCCTCGGGCACAGCCTCGGCTCGATGCTCGCGCGGGACTACGCCCAGGAGTACGCGGACGGCCTCGCGGGCGTGATCCTCTCGGGCACGTTCCGCTCGCTGCCCGGCGCCGACGTCCAGGGGGCGATCGAGCGCCTGGAGCGGGAGGTCGCCGAGGGCGGGCGCGCGGCGCGCTCCTCCTACGTCCCCGATCTCTTCGCCTCGTTCAACGACCCGTACCCGCACCGCACCGGCTTCGAGTGGCTCTCGCGCGACGAGGCGGAGGTCGACGCGTACGTCGCCGACGAGCGCTGCGGGTTCGCCTTCTCCGCGGGGCTCGCCCTGGACTGGGTGCGCGCCGTGCGCAAGATCAACGATCCGCGCAACATCGCGCGCGTCCCGTCCGACCTGCCGATCCACGTGGCGGTGGGGGAACAGGACCCGTGCAACCAGGGGATGACGCTGGTCCATGAACTCCTTGAGGACTTCCGGTACGCGGGGGCCGAGGACCTGACCTGGAAGGGCTATCCGGACGCGCGCCACGAGATCCTCAACGAGACGAACCGGGGCGAGGTCCAGGCCGACCTGACGGCGTGGCTGGACGAGCGGGTCCTGTGACGCTTCGGCGGCGGCTCCGGGGGCTCCGACGGCTTCGGCGGGATGTCAGTGGCGTTGGCTAACGTTCTCGCCATGCCGAAGACCAGATCCCGGGGCCGTACCGCCCACGTCACCTCGGACGACGTGCGCCGCGTCGCCCTCGCCCTGCCCGACACGGTGGAGAAGACCGCGTGGAGCATGCCCACGTTCCGCGTGTCCGGAAAGATGTTCGTGACGGTGCCCGACGACGAGACGTCCATCGCGGTGCGCTGCCCGAAGGTGGAGCGGGACGAGCTGGTCCTCGCCGAGCCGGAGAAGTTCTGGGTCGCCGCCCATGAGGCGGGATCGGCGTGGGTGCGGGTGCGGCTGGCGGAGCTGGACGAGGAGGAGCTGACGGACATCCTCGCGGACTCCTGGCGCCAGGCGGCCCCGCCCCGGCTCCTGGAGGAGCACCCGGAGCTGGGCGTGCTGCCGGGCGCGGAGTAGCGGAGCAGCGGGGAGCCGCGCGCGAACGGGTCGCGTCACAGATCGCGGAACAGTCGGGGCTACGGGCTACTGGGCTACGGGGTGATGGGGCGGGGAGCGAATGCGGCGACCGCTGCCCGCGCCGCATGGCATGATCCCGCCACAACTACAGGGGAGGGGTGGCGGACGTGCCGTCAGGGGCGCCGGTGCGAGGCGGGGAGGCCGGCATCTGGAGCCGGGACTTCGGGCTCTTCTTCGGGGCCCGGGCCGTGGCCAAGCTCGGGGACACCATGCTGCCCGTCGCCCTCGCCGCCGGGCTGCTGCGGCACGGGCACGGCGCCGGGGCCGTCGGCCTCGCCATGGCCGCGACCACCGTCTGCTTCGCGGGGCTGGTGATCTTCGGCGGGGTCTTCGCCGACCGGTTCAGCACCCGGCTGCTCATGATCGGCGCCGACCTGGTCCGCCTGGGCACGCAGTCCGTCGCGGCGGTCGTCTTCCTCACCGGCCACGTGGTCCTCTGGCAAATCTGCGCGATCGGCGCGGCCAACGGCGCCGCGGCGGCCCTGTTCCAGCCGGGCGTCGCCAGCACGGTCCCGCGTCTCGCCGCCGACGTGCAGAAGGCCAACGGAGCGATCCGCGTGGCCGAGTCGACCGCCTCGCTCGCGGGACCGGCCGCGGCCGGTGTCCTGGTCGGCCTCGCCTCACCCGGCGCGGTGTTCGCCGCGCACGCGGCCACGTACGGAGTGAGCGCCCTGTGTCTCCTCCTGCTCCGCCTTCCGCCCCTGCCCGCGGGCTCGCAGCCGCACAGCGAGGGCTTCCGAGCCGACCTCGTACAGGGGTGGCGGGAGTTCCGGGCCCGCACCTGGCTGTGGGGCGTCATCGCCGTCTACAGCGTACTGATGATCACCACCATCGGTCCGACCGTGCCGCTGGTGGCGACGCTGGTCGTGCGGGACCACGGCTCCGGCGCCTACGGCCTGGTGAACTCCGCCCTCGGCGCCGGAACCGTCATCGGCGGCCTGATCGCCCTGCGGCTGCGCCCCCGCCGCATGCTCCGGGCCGGCAGCTTCGCCCTCGTGGCGAACTGCGCGTTCCCGGTCTCCGTCGGCGCGGGGCTCGACGTCCCGCTGATGGCGGCGGGCGCGGCCGTCGCGGGCGCGGGCGCGTCGTTCTGGGGTGTGATGTGGGCGACGAGCGTCCAGACCCAGGTTCCCCCGGACGTCCTGAACCGCATCCACGCGTACGACGTCGCGGGCTCCCTCGCGATGCTCCCGGTGGGCCAGGCGCTCGCGGGCCCCGCGGCGGGCGCCTTCGGGGCCGAGGCGGTCCTGATCACGGGCGGCGCGATGACGGTCGTGGTCGTCCTGGCCCTGCTCTCGGTGCCGGCGATACGCGGCCTGGTCAGGGCCGACGCCCACACCGGGCCACCCGCGGCCGCCGGCCACGGGGCGGGGCGCGGCCCCGCCGGGCGTCCCCGCGACCGTACGCGGACGGGCGACCTCAAGCGTGATTGAGGCCGACGGGCCCCGCGCCGCGAGGCCGGAGGGCTCCGCGTCGGTCCGGCAGGCGAAAGGGGTGAGCGATCACCCGTCGGAGTGCGGTATTGTTTCCGTGCGCGTTCGGCCAGGGGGAAACCCCAGGTCACACGGGCACCGGGACGTGGCGCAGCTTGGTAGCGCACTTGACTGGGGGTCAAGGGGTCGCAGGTTCAAATCCTGTCGTCCCGACCAGCTTTTTGCAGGTCGGAGGCCTTTCTGCCGTATGGCAGGGGCGGCCTTCCTCGTACGTGGTCGTTGGGTGGTCGTAACCAGGTCGGCGGTGCCTGGATCGTGCTGGTCGGCCTGACGCGGTGCGTGGTGTGGTGGTCGTGATGTGGTCGCGTGGTGGTCTTCGCGGTCGAGGGCGGTGGCGATGGCGTCGACGGCTTGGTGGGCGGTGCGTCGGGTGAGGTGGGCGTAGATATTCGCGGTGGTGGAGATGGTGGAGTGCCGTGCGGTCTGGGAGACGGCCCACAGGCTGACGCCTTCACTGATGGCCGTGGTCACGGCCAGGTGGCGCAGGTCGTGGAGAGTGCAACGGGGGAGACCGGCTTGATCAGTGAGGCGGGGAAGTGGTTGAGGACCCACTCCGGGTGCCAGGGGCGTCCGTCGGGGCGGGCGAAGACGAACCCGTCGGCTCGGTCGGTGAGGTCAGTCATCGCGGGTAACGTGTCGTGGCGCTGTTTAAGCGTGCGGTGGACGCGGGGCGAGAGTGCGACCCAGTCCCGGCTGCTGCGGGTTTTCGGGGCGGTCATAACCAACCGGTTGTTGTCGACGGCGGAGAGCGTCCAGCGGGTGTAGAGCCTGTTCTGGTCGAGGTGGACGTCCGGCCAGTGCAGGGCGAGGGCCTCGCCCTTACGTAGTCCAGTGCCGATGAGTACTTCGATGAGGTCGGCGAAGTCCGGATCGTTGATGCGGCAGTGGTCGAGGAAGCGCACGGCCTGGGCGGTGGTCCAGATGAGGCGTTCCGCGGGGGCGGGGCGGGGGATGATGGTGGGGCGGGCGACGTTGATGGGCAGCCGGTGGGTGCGCACGGCCTCGCCCAGGGCGCTGGAGAGTGTGGCGAGGATGTGCCACACCGTCTGTTGCCCCCGCCCTGCGTCGAGTTGCATTTGAGTGAAGCGCAACAGGTGTTCGTAGGCGAGATCATCGAGGCGGATTGAACCGAGAGCGGGGATGAGGTCGTTGCGGGTGTAGTCGCGGTAGCGGACCCAGGTGGTGGGCTTGAGCCGCAGCTTTTTACCGGCGAGCCACTCGGCAAGGTAGTCCTCGAGGGTCTGGTTGGGGTCGGCGCGGATGCCGATGCTGCGGCCGGTGAGGTAGCGGTGCAGCGCGGTGCGGGCGTCGTCCTGGGTTGGGAATCCACCCCGGCGCACGGTGTGGTTATGGCCTTTGGGCTCGGTGGCGGGGATTTCGACGGCGAAGGTCCAGGTCCCGTGTTCGGGGTCGGAGGCCAAGCGTGGGCAGTGGTTGCCGAGCTGGTGTCTTTGAGAGTCGCGGCATCCGCAGCGCCGATAGACACGTCCCGTGGCGTGCTGAGAGCGCATGGCGATCACTTCCCTGTGCGTTCTGCGACGCTCCTGCTTCCAGGATGATCCTGTGGCGCCCGAAATTCGCGGCGAACGTCCACGACACGACCACAACGCGCGCCGCAGAGCCTGCGACCTGCGTAGATCCCTTGACGGGGCGCACGGTGCGGTCGGCCTCGTGAGGAGCGGAATGATGGTTGACGCGAGTCGGGCCTCTTGTGCGGTAGACCCGAGTGACCAACGCGTGTTGGGCTGAGCGGAGCTGGCTCGGCGGTCAACGTCGCGGGGGACATAAGCTCCGTGATCCACTCGACCAGCGCGTCAGATCGAGTGCAGAGGGATTGGGAAGCGACCGGGTTTTGCGTAATGGTGTTGAGACTTCGAACACCTTCCTCAACAGCACCGAAGCCCTGCCCGCCCCGCACTCTCAACCCGTCACCTGATCGGCGGCCACTCCGCAGAGGCTCAGTGTCTCGTATGTCCAACATCAGGAGCCAAGGCCAAGTCAAGGCCCGCTCCCGGAGCTGTGAGATCTAAGTGGTCGGCTTCGGAAGCCCTTCGGAGGTTGACCCCAAGGCGGCGCGTCTGTCGCGTGTCGCCGAACTCCTGGCTGACACAACCGTGGGCGAGGGCCGCTACCGCCAATCCGGATGGCCGCGGCCATCACCGACCGCCTGGCGGGCCGCGGGCTCGACGTCCACACGCGGAGGTGTGCGTCAAACGGTCTGGGTGTTCGTCTCAGTGCGGGCGAGGGAACATGCGCTCGACAGCGGTCACCAGTGCGGCGCGACGGGCGGTGATGGAGGGGTCCACGGCCTGGAACGCGGCAGCGGCGGCGATTTCGGGCTGACCTGCCCAGGTCATGGCGATCTGGTTGATCAGGGCGAGGACGTCGACCGGGTCCCAGGCCGGGTCGAGCAGCCCGATGCGCTGTGCGTCGCGGAGTTGGTGGAGCTTGCCGGCGATCGTGGTCTGGAGGGGACTGGTGGTGTCGTCTGCGGGCTCGGCCAGTTCCAGGCGGCCCCACTGGATCAGGCGGTAGTGGTCCGGACGTGCCGTGAAGTGGTCGAAGAGGATGCCGGCATAACCGGGCAGGTCGGCCGGGTCCAGCCGAGTGGCCTCGATGAGTGCGGTCGTCTCGCGTTCGGCGACGTGCGCGTAAAGGGCTTCCTTGCCGCGGAAGTAGGCGTAGACACGTTCCTTGCTCGTCCTGGCCTGCTTGGCGATGCGGTCCACGCGGGCGCCGGCGATCCCGTGCCGGGCGAACTCCTCCTTGGCCGCGGCGACGATCCGCTGGCGCGTGGAGTCGGCCGACTCGCCCGAGGTGGCGGCGTCCGGGGTCTGGCCAGGGTGGGTGGAGCGAGACATGAGCCCAGGATAAGCGACCGAACCGTTCGGTTTTGCGCGGCATTCCAGAAGAACGTACGTTCATACCGAACAGTTTGGTTTGGGCAGCGGCTGTGGGCTGACGACATGACACGTGGAGCGATCTCATGCAGCACCGCACCCTGGGACAGCAGGGGCCGCGCGTCTCCGCGCTCGGACTGGGCGTGATGGGGATGTCCCTGGCCTATGGCCCCTCGAACGACGAGGACGGCATCTCCACCATCCGCCGCGCCCACGAACTCGGAGTCGACTTCTTCGACACCGCCGAGCTGTACGGCCAAGGCACCGGCAGCAACGAGACGCTGCTCGGCAGCGCGGTCAAGGACTTCCGCGACGAGGTCGTCCTGGCCACCAAGTTCGGCTTCGACATGACCAGCAAGACGTTGGGGAGCGGCGTCGACAGCCGCCCGGAGAACATCCGCAAGGTCGCCGAGAACAGCCTGCGCTACCTCCAGACCGACCGCATCGACCTCTTCTACCAGCACATCTCCGACCCCGACGTACCGGCCGAGGAGGTCGCCGGCACTGTGGGTGACCTGATCACCGAGGGCAAGGTGCAGTACTTCGGCCTGAGCAACGTCGGCCCGCGGTACATCCGCCGCGCCCACGCCGTCACCCCGGTCACGGCCCTTCGGTACGAGTACTCGGTCTTCGAACGCGAGGTGGAGGAAGAGATCCTGCTGGTCCTGCGGGAGTTGGGGATCGGCCTGGTGCCGTACTCGCCGCTCGGCCGTGGCTTCCTCTCCGGTGTGGTCAAGCCCGCCGACGAGTACCCCGAGGGCGACATGCGCCGCTGGGACGAACGCTGGCAGGGCGAGAACTACGCCTACAACCTGAACGCCGCCGAGCAGCTCCGAAGGCTCGCCGCCACCAAGGGCGTCACCCCCGCCCAGCTCGCCCTGGCCTGGCTGCTCGCCCAGGGCGAGGACGTCGTCCCGATCCCGGGCACCCGCAGCGCCACACGTCTTCAGGAGAACGTCGGCGCCACCGACGTAGAACTCACCGAGGCCGACCTGGCCCGCATCCGGGAGGTCCTCCCGCAGGGCTCCGCAGGCAGCCGCTACCCGGCCTCAGTGATGGCCGGTTTCCGTACCGACTGACAGCCCGTACTCCCAGTTCGGCGGTCCGGGGCACGCGGCAGCGAGCAGCGGCGGCATGCCCTCTCAGGAGGGGCTATGACCGGGGAGAAGCATGATTTCGTACAAGTCAGGAACGACGCGCACCGGGTGTGCGGACCGTCATTCCGTCCGACGTCGTCGGCGAGTGCCGCGCTCGCATCAGTCCGTTCGTACTGATCGAAGAGGTCGAGCAGCGACTCCGGCGGATCGTCGACCGGTGTCTCGGTATCGAGCATGTCCGCGCGTTCATCGCGCAGAGGAACAAGAAGAAGGCATGCCTGGCCGAAGACGCCTCGTCGCTCACCCTGGGCAACTACCCCTATCTCCTCAGGGACCCGGCCACCTGGAAGCATGCTGGGCTCCCTCTCGACCAGAACTACTTCACCGGCGCGCTCGAGTAATGTGCCGAGCTCCGTGACGACCTGATGCACTTCAGTTCGGTCCCGCTCGGTCAGCCACAGGTCAACTCCTACAGCGGTCCGCTCAGTCTGCTCCGAAACCTGGACGCGGCAGGATGAAGCGTCTCCCCGTGGTGCGACCGTAGGCACCAGAAACCGGCCAGGGGTGCAAATGCCGGACGAGCACCGCGAATTGCCGAGGCCGCTCCCGGCCGCCGAGCGGTGATCAGTATGCTGACGCTGTGATGTGTCCATGCTTGCTCCCTGCGCCCACTGCTAGCCCCAAGGTGAGCACGTACGGGCAGGCGGAGGCCGCATCGTCCGAGCGGCCGGCGGGGGGAGTCAGGTGAGCGGTCTGAGTCATCCGGAGCGGATCGGGCCGTACGCCGTCGAGCGCAGACTCGGGGCCGGCGGAATGGGAGAGGTGTACCTCGCGTATACCGTGGCGGGTGACCCGGTCGCGGTGAAGGTGATCCGGCCCGAGCGCACGAACGCACACAGCCGGGCACGTTTCGAACGAGAAGCAGCCATCGCGCGCACCCTGACCGGCACGGGGCGGGTCGCTCGCTTCATCGACGCCGACCCGACCGCCGACCTGCCCTGGCTGGCCACGGACTACATCCCCGGCCGTTCCGTGTACGACACCGTGGAGCACGGCGGGCCGCTGCTCAAACCGCACGTGGCCAGCCTGGGCGCGCTCTTGGCCGAAGGGCTGGCCGCCGTGCACGCCGTGGGCCTGGTACATCGCGACCTCACGGCCAAGAACGTCATGATGGGCGGCTTCGGCCCGGTGATCATCGACTTCGGGCTCGGTGCCTTCGTCGGGGCGGAGAAGGGCTCGATGTCCCAGGACGGCACCATCCTGGGCACGGTGGCCTACATCCCACCCGAGCAGGCACTCGGCGAGACCGATGTGACACCGGCGGCCGACGTCTACGGCCTGGGCACAGTACTGCTCTACGCGGCCACCGGCCGCGCCCCGTACGGCGGAGCATCGTGGCCCGCCGTCGCCGCCCAGGTGGCCAACCCAGAGGTCACGCCCGACCTGTCCGGGCTGCCCGAGGAGCTGGCCGCCGTCATCGCACCCATGCTGGCCCACCACCCGGGCGACCGACCCTCCCTCGCACACGTGACGCGTCAGTGCGCGGACCTCCTGCGTCGCCTGGGGACGAGCCCAGCCCGTGCCCGCCGCTCCTTGATCGAGCAGACGACACCCAAGGACCATCCCATGATGGTGCTGCCACAGCCCGACGCGCACATGCTCGACCGCCTGGACGAGCTGGACCGACAACTGCGCGAGGAGCCGGAGCCGCCCGCGGCGGAGGAACCGGCTGTCTCAGTCCCGGAGCCCCCGAGCAGAGGGCGGCCTCCGGCCTCCCGGCGGGTTGCCGGTGAGCTTCGCGACCGCTATGCGGCGCGCCGCGAGCTGGCTTGGTCGAGCCGCTGACACGACTGTGACCTCACGGCGCCTGCCGTCCGGAGCAGCTCAGCGGTACAGATGAGTACGGCATCACCAGCGAGCGTCATATCTGACGCGTACCAACAGCTCTAAGGAGTAGTACGTGACCACGGCGAAGCAGCCCGAGATGCCCGAAATGTGCGACGCCGTCTTAGCGGCCTCGCGAGGCACGAAGGCGGCGTTCGCTCCCGGTGCCCAGGTGCGCGTACGTGACGAGCAGTGGTTGGTCAAGTCCGTCGACGAGTCCCGCGACGGGTTGATGCTCGAGGTCAGCGGTGTTTCCCCGTTAGTACGCGGCACCGATGCGGTGTTCTACGAGGGCCTCGACCAGATCGACGTCCTCGATCCGCGGCGCACCCGGCTTGTGCCCGATGACACCTCCAAGCACGCCAAGGCGCGCCTCTACCTCGAAGCGGTCATCCGCAAGACCGCCCTCCCGCAGACCGAGCACGGTCTTGCACTGTCCGGCTCGCACCTCATGGACCGTCAGGAGCACCAGCTGCGCCCCGCCGAGCTGGCGCTCTCCATGCACAACCCGCAGCCCCGCCTCCTGATCGCCGACGTCGTGGGCCTCGGCAAGACCCTCGAAATCGGCATCGTCCTGGCCGAACTCATTCGGCGGGGACGTGGCGAGCGCATCCTGGTCATCACCCCCGCGCACGTGCTCGAGCAGTTCCAACGCGAGCTGTGGACCCGCTTCTCGCTGCCCCTCGTACGGCTCGACTCCACCGGCATCCAGCGCATCCAGCAGGAGATCCCGGCCGGGCGGAATCCCTTCGCGCACTTCAAACGGGTCATCGTCTCGGTCGACACGCTCAAGTCGGCCACGTACGCGCACCATTTGGACAACATCTCCTGGGACGCGGTGGTCATCGATGAGTCCCACAACCTTGTCAACAAGGGCACCCGCAACAACCGCCTCGCCCGCCGCCTGGCCGAGCGCACCGACGCGCTGATCCTGGCCTCCGCGACCCCGCACAACGGCGACGCAGAGTCTTTCGCCGAGTTGATCGGCATGCTCGACCCGGCCGCGATCGCCGACCCGAAGAACTACAAGGTCGCTGACCTCGACCACCTCTACATCCGGCGCACGAAGACCGATCGCGAGGTGCGTGACGGTCTCAAGGACAAGCCGTGGGCCGAGCGCGGCCCCTCACTCCCGGTCCCGGCACAGGCGTCCCCCAAGGAGGTCGTCGTCCTGGAGAAGCTCGCCGCCGAGTGGACCCCAGGCGAGACGGGCCGGTCCTCGGTGTGCGCCGACCCCCTGGTGGCCTACAACTTCCTCAAGGCCTTCCTCTCCTCGCACAGGGCCCTGCGGAAGTCCATCACCAACCGCCGCGCATACCTGGACGATCCCAAGCGAAGGCTCGATTCCGAAGACCGCCGCGCCGCGCTCGCCATCGAGCGGACCGCGCTGCATGAGCTCGATGCTCTGCTCGCCGACTTCACCGAGGCCGACTCCGCAAAACTTAACGCCCTCGTACGCACCCTGAAGGACCTTGGCGTCGGCCCGCGCTCCGAGCGACGCGTCGTCGTCTTCTCGGAGCGGATCGCCACCCTGACCTGGCTCGCCCAGGAGGTACCCGCCCGGCTCGGCTTCAAGCAGAAAGCCCCCGACGCTGATGATTCCCGCCCCTGGAAGACATACGGTGGCAGCGTCGAGGTCATGCACGTCGATACGACCAACGACCAACAGCAGCGCGAGATCATCGACCGCTTCGGCCGTGCCGACGAACCCGTACGTCTGCTCTTCACCGGTGATATCGCCTCCGAGGGCGTCAACCTGCACCACCAGTGCCACGACCTGGTGCACCATGATCTGCCCTGGTCCTTGATCCGGATCGAACAGCGCAACGGTCGCATCGACCGCTATGGGCAGGCCACCAGCCCCGAGTTCCGTGCCCTCATCCTCACCGCCGACGTGCCTTGGCGGCGCGACGAGGAGACCGGCGAGCAGCTCACCCTCGATGACCGGCTCGTCGGCACCCGCTTGCTGCGCCGCGAGGCTCAGGCGCACGAGATCGAGAGCGGTGAGGGCAGCGCGGAGGCCATCACGGGCCTGTACGACGACAAGAAGGAAGAAGATCGTCTCACCCGCGATCTCATCAAGGGCGGCACGGTCGACCGGTCCATCAAGCAGTCCCGGGAAAGCGCTGGCGGCGTGCTCGCCGATCTCCTGGCCAATGCCAACGCCCGCCTCAGCGATCCCACAGTGACTCAGACGGTCAGCGTCACGTCCCCGGTGCGCGAGGCCGACGTACCGCACGTCTTCGCGGACACCCGGACTTACTTTCACGCGGCGATGGACCTGATCTATCCGGAAGCCGAGCGTGAGGCTCTGAACTGGCGTCCGGAGACGGCGGGCGGCCGCATCGAGTTCACGCCGCCCGACGACCTGCAGTATCGATTCCGCGAGCTGCCCAAGTCGTACCTCTTACAGGAGAAGATCCTCACCACATCCCGCTACGACGGCACCCTGAAGATCACCTTCGACAAGGAGTACGCCGCCCAGCGCCTGGAGGCGGCCCGCAATGCCAAACAGAGCAAGGGCGACGAACCCACCTCGCAGTGGCCGAACGTCAGCTACGTCGGTGACATCCACCCCGTCCTGGACTGGGTGACGGACAAGGTCCTCGCGAAGCTCAAGTACGACGAGGCGTTCGTCCTCGCCTACCGGCCCGACGCAATCAAGGCCGCGGCCGTCGACACCGGCCTTCCGGACGCGCTGACCGGGCCGGTCTTCCTCCTCCAGGGCGTCTATTCCAACGCGGCGGGCCGCCCGACGGTGGTCGAGTGGATGGCGGTCACCGGACTTGCCGAGGACGTCCCGCGCGTGTGGCGTATGGACTCCGCCTTCTTGGCCGCCTGCGGTGTCGGCCCCGATATGCCGGGCCGCGACAAGCCTGTCGCGCCTGAACTCCTGCAGTCGCTGGTATCCCCGGCCGTCGACGCGGCCGAGGCGTACCTGCGTGAGCGCCGCGCCGACTACGACCGGCAGGTCGACGCCTACCTTGCCCCGTACGAGGACAAGGTGCGCGACTGGGAACAGGATGCCCTCTTCGCGGTCGGCACCAGTAAGCAGAAGCGGGAGGTTCTCGAGACCGCTGAGCGGCGCCGTGATCTTGTACGACGTCTGCGCACCGCGGGGGACCCGATGCTGCGGGTCCTCGGCGTACTCGAACCCCTTAACCCGGCCGCGCACCGCGAGGAGTCCGCCCGATGAGCTACACCTACGACTCCTTCGCCAACCGTGGTGAATACCTGGCAGCCCACTACTTCAGCGAGGAGCTGGAGAACACCCTCAAGCGCAGCAAGGCGGGCGAGGAGGGCCTGTTCAGTCTCTGGACAAACCGCGAGACCGACCCGCACGACTCCCGGCACACTCCGCGCGAGCTGCTGCCGAAGCTGCGCGGTGAGTACACCGCCACCGTACGGCCACAGCTCGCGGGCGCGGGGGAGGACCCCAACGGTGAGTGGGCCGAGCGGGTCGCCGCCTGGCACGCGGACGTCCTCACGGCCCTCGGATACGGGGAGCGGGCCAGCCGGACGCTCACCGTGCACAACGCCGGCAGAGAGTACGAGCTCCAAGTCGCCTGGCACGGTGATGGCATCGTCGCCCTCGACTGCGGCTGGACCGGCAGTCTCGACGACGCCCTCGATGCCGACGGGCCGGGGGCGGTCCTGCACCCGCTCAAGACCGTCGAGGGCACGCTCACGGCCGGGGAGAAGCTGACCGGCTGGCTGTTCCAGAGCGAACTGCACGAGGCGGGTGGCGAGCCGCCGCGCATCGTTCTCCTGCTGTGCGGCGGATCCCTTGTGCTCGCCGACCGCACGGCCTGGGCCGAAGGCCGCTACATCGCCGCGAGCCTGGACGCGGCCCTGGCCCGCAACGACACCTCGAAGTCCGGCGAGCTCGCGCTCCTTGCCGCGCTCTTCTCCCACGACATGCTCGCCCCGCGCGCGGACGGCAAGGGCCGCCGCATCGACGACCTGCTCAAGGCGTCGCGGGACAACGCCGTCGGAGTCAACTCCGAGCTGCGCAAGGGACTGCAACGCTCCGTGGAAATCATCGCCAACGAGGTACTGGAGCGCCTTCGCGAGGCAGGCGTTGAGCCCATCGACATCGAGGACCCGCAGCAGGGCCCCTTCGCCAAGCAGCTCACCCGCGAGTCGCTGCGCTACCTCTACCGCGTCCTGTTCCTGCTGTATGCCGAGGCCCGCCCGGAGCTCGGCATCCTGCCCTCCGACGACTCGACCTACGAGGCGGGCTACTCGGTCGCCCGACTGAGGGAGCTGGTGGCGCGTGAGGGCAAGCTGGTCGAGGAGGAGAGCCGAGGCGGCTTCCACCTGTACGCGTCGCTCGACGTCCTCTTCAACAAGGTCAACTTCGGTCACCGTCCGCACGGCACCGAGCATGGTGATCACCTGGGCGCCGGTGAGCGCAGTGAGCTTCGCGGGCTGCGCTTCGAGGCGCTGCGCAGCGAACTCTTCGACCCGAAGGCCATCACGCTCATCGGACGCAACGTCCTCCACCCCGAGTGTGACGAGGAGACGCAGCCGCAGTGGCTCGACCTGCGGCTGCGCAACGAGGCCCTGCACCAGGTACTGCGCCTGCTCACCATGAAGGAGGCGGGAGCGAGGGGCCGGCAGGGCGGCTTCATCTCGTACCGGAATCTGGGGGTCAACCAACTAGGTGCCGTGTACGAAGGGTTGATGTCCTACACGGGCAGGATCGCGGACGAGGAGCTCGCCGAGGTCGCCAAGCCGGGCAGCAAGAGCGGCGGCAAGCAGTACGGAGACCCCGAGAAGGGCTCGTGGCTCATCCCCGCACACCGGCTGAGGGACTACCCGGAGAACACGCACGTCGTGTACTCCGCGCAGGACGCCGAGCAGTACGGTCTGCGCGGTCCGAAGAAGTACGGCAAGGGCACGTTTGTCTACCGGCTCGCGGGACGCGACCGCGAGACGTCCGCGTCGTACTACACGCCCGAATCCCTGACCAAGGTCACGGTCGAGCTGGCACTCAAGCACCGCATCACGGACGACACGCGGGCGAGCGACCTGTTGAAGTTCACGATCTGCGAGCCGGCGCTGGGGTCGGGTGCGTTCCTCAACGAGGCGATTAACCAGGTCGCCGAGGAGTACCTGAAACGGCGGCAAAAGGAGTTGGGCGTCAGCCTGAACACCTCGAAGGCGCTTGACGCGAAGCAGAGAGTCAAGGCGTACATCGCACTGCACAACGCGTACGGGATCGACCTGAACCCGACCGGCGTCGAGCTGGCCGAGGTGTCCCTGTGGCTGAACACCATGCACCCCGGCATGCGTGCCCCGTGGTTCGGGCTGCACCTGCGGCCCGGTAACTCGTTGTTCGGGGCACGGCGATGGGTGTACACGGCCGACCGCATCAAGAAGGAGCGGACGATCGGCGCGGTGACGCCCGACAAGCTGCCGTTCCGGGCAGAGGGCACCGGTGAAGAACAGCCACTCCCGGAGGGGGCGGTGCACCAGTTCCTGCTGCCGACCCCTGGGTGGGGAGCGGTCGCTGGTACGAGCGGTGATGCGAAGAAGCTGGTGGAGCAGCTCGCAGACGAGCAGATGCGGCAGCTGAAGGCTTGGAAGAAGCGCCTTCAGAGCAAGCCGAAGGCGACAGGGGGAAAGAGCGGCCAGTTCGGGCGGCTGCAAGCGGCCGCACGACGGGTGGAATTCCTGTGGAAGCTTGTCGCCAAGCGCATGGAGCTCAGCGAACGCGAGATCGCCCGGACCATCGAGGTATGGGGAGCGGACCGTGAGGAGGACGCGGAGGAGTACGCGTTCTTGCGCCGTGACAAGGGAAGCGCTGGGGATAACGATCTGCCGCTGACCAAAGAACAGGTCTTCAAGGACCTGTTCGAGGCGGAGGGTTCGCCGTATTGGCGCCTCAAACACGTCATGGACGCGTGGTGCGCGCTGTGGTTCTGGCCGTTGGACAAGGTCGGGCTGCTGGATGGAACGGACGCGGAGTACGAGACGGCTCCGATTGTGTCCATAGACGCTCTGCTGTCGGCTGGAGTCGTCGGCGAGGTCGGGACGACGCCACAGGAGGAACCCGACCCCAAACCGCGTTTCGTCGAGAACGGGCTGCTGTTCACCCTCGAAGGCGACCAGATGTCCTTCGACGAAAATGCAAGTGACGGAGACCTGGTCGAGAAGCAAGAGATCAAGAAGAAGCGGATCACTGCGGCTGGGGCCAAGAAGCGCCGAGCTCCAACCCAACGCCGCGACATCGTGCCGCTGGCTGGCCTTGATGACTGGCTCGACTTCCTCGAATCCATGCTCGGCACCAAGGACGTGGAGCAGGACACCATCGTGTCGTCCGTCGAATCCCTCGAGGAGCTGAAGGACCTCGAAGACCTGATCCAAACTCAGCCCGAGATGGACATGGACGATGCCCGAAAGGCGGTCGAGAGTCGCTACCCGTGGATGCGCGTCGTGCGCGACATCGCAAAGGAGCAAGGCTTCCTGCACTGGGAGCTGGACTTCGCAGGCGTGTTCGCCAGTGACGCGGGTGGCTTCGATCTTCAGGTGGGAAACCCGCCGTGGGTGCGGCCACGCTGGAACGAGTCCCTGGTACTGGCTGAGCACGAGCCCTGGTTCGAGCTGGAGGAGCGCGCCTCCACGTCGGTTAAGGTGGAGCGCCGCGATGAGCTGCTGAAGACGTCGGCGGTGGCCACGTACGTGCTGGACGAGATCACGGACATCGTCGGACAGGTCGCGTTCTACGGGGCGCCGCAGGTGTATCCGCTACTGGAAGGCACGCAGCCCGATCTTTATCGGACCTTCATGTGCCAGGTATGGGACAACGCTTCGGTACGCGGTACGACGGGGTTCCTGCACTCGGGCACGCACTTCACCGGGGACAAGGAGGGTGCGCTCCGGGGGGTGGCGTATCGGCGGCTGCGGATACACGGGGATTTCGTGAATTCGGGTCAGCGGTTCTTCCCGCGTCCCGTGGGCGATACCACGCACTTCGGGGTGAATGTCTACGGCCCCCCTCAGGAGATCGACTTCAGCCATCTCTCCTGGCTTGTCTCCGCCGATGCCCTGCGCTTTTCGGAGAACCACGACGGATCTGGAGACGCTCCGGGAATCCGTTACCGTAACGGGGAGTTCGACGAGCGCCCGCACAGGACGCGTGTCGTACACGTCAGCAAGGAGCTGCTGACGGTTTGGCAGCGGCTCTTCGGTGACACGGGTCCAGTGGAGGAAGCGCGGCTACTGTTTCCGGTGAGCACGGCCGAGACATCCGCTATTGAGGCCCTGGCGAATTATTCACTGCGTCTTGCAGATTTAAATCCCCAGATCACGTCCGGCTATCACGAGAGCGGGGCCAAGAAGGATCGCCTGATCGACTACAACCGGCCGGACCCGAAGACGGGCGAGCCCTACGAACCCGACCGATGGCGCCACGTGATTCTTAAGGGCACGCAAATCAGTGTGGCCACACCGGTGTTCAAGCGGCATGACGCCAACTCCAACGCGCCCTTCGGCGCCGACCTGGTCTCGCTGCCTTCGGACTTCGTACCGGACACGGAGTACGTGCGGGTTCCGGGACGTACGCAGGAGTACCTCAAGGCGCAGGACCGGTGGATCGACCACCAGGCGCTCGCACGCCTGCGCGTAGACGGCAAGGCGATGGACCGTGCGCGGGCGCAGGTGGCCGAGGCCACCGGAGTGGCTCCGACCGATGCCGGACCCGAGCAGGTGGACGCGCTACTTGTGGGACGGGCACGGAGACGATATACGGCGTTCTACCGGGCCGCTTGGCGAGAAATGATCGCTCCTAACACGGAACGGAGCCTCTACCCCGCTGTGGTCCCCCCGGGTACGGCTCACACCAACGTGGTCCGCAGCGCAGTCTTGCGTAACGCCCATTTGTCTGTGCTCACTACGGGACTGTGGTCCTCCGTGCCGATCGACTACCTCCTGCGCATCACGGGCACGGGGCATCTCGACGTCGGTCGTGCTGGTGCCCTTCCGGCACCAGCACCGACTCACCCCCTCGCCCCCGCCCTCCTCCTCCGCACGCTCCGCCTGAATTGCCTCACCACCGCCTACGCTGACCTCTGGCAAGACCTCTACGACCCCACCTGGTCTGCGTACGAACCGTGGGCGCTCAACTGGCCAAGCATGAACACAGATCTCCACGCCGTGACGCCGTCCTGGCAGCGCGGCACCCCCTTACGCACCGAGTACGCCCGTCGCGCCGCGCTCGTCGAGATCGACGCGCTGGTCGCGGTCTGGCTCGGGATGGATGCGGATGCCCTGATCGCCGCGTACAAGGGGCGCTTCCCCGTGCTCCAGAAGTACGAGGCGGCAAGCTGGTTCGACGCCGAAGGATGGAAGCTGGCGAGCAACGCCCGAACCATCGGTCAGCGTCAGACCAAGGAGACCTGGACTCAGTTCGAGGCCTACTGTGAAGCCGTCGGCAAGCCGTCTCCCGACGGGGTGCTCCCCGCTTACCCGGACAACCCGCTCCCCGAGCCCGCTCCTGTCCCCGACGGCTACACCGCCCCCTTCTACAAGGCCAATCGTGAGCGCGAGATGCGCGAGGCCCATGCCTACTTCACCCAGCGCCTTAACGAGGCCATCGCCAAGGGTCTGTGGGACCCCAGCAAGATGGAGGTTCCGAAGCCGTGAGGCCGACGCTCGAAGCGCAAGGGCTGAAGGAGAGTCTGCTCCAGTACCTGTCCACCACGTACGGGCTTGCCGACGAGGGCGTACGCAAGGCGTTACACGCCTTTCTCGGGGACGAGACGGCCGGGATGTTCCGGGGTCCGTACCTCCGCCTCCGGACCCCCTTCACCCGCGCCGACGATGGCTGGCAGGACCACCTGGACTGGCGCCGTACTGATGGCTGGGCGCCGTACGCGCACCAGGCCCGCGCCTTCGCACGCCTCACCACACGCAACGGGCACACCCCCGAGCCCACGCTCGTCACCACCGGCACCGGCTCCGGCAAGACGGAGTCGTTCCTCTACCCGGTCCTCGACCACTGCGCCCGTGAGCGCACCGCAGGTCGTAACGGCATCAAGGCCGTATTCCTGTACCCCATGAACGCCCTGGCCACGGACCAGGCCGGCCGTATCAACGAGTTGCTGACCGAATATGAAGCACTTTCCCGCGTCCGTGCCGGCCTGTACATCGGTGACAAGGCCGCAACCGAATACGACAAGGTCTATACCCGCCGCCAGGACATGCAGCTGTCCCCGCCGGACATCCTGATCACCAACTACAAGATGCTCGACCTGCTCCTCCAGCGCGCCGCCGACGCACCGCTGTGGGAGGGCTGCGACATCCGGTACGTCGTCGTGGACGAGTTCCACACCTACGACGGTGCGCAGGGCACCGACGTCGCCATGCTCCTGCGCCGTCTCGCCTCCGCCGTCGGGGACACCGACCCCGAGCGGCCGCTGGGCACGATTACTCCCGTCGCCACTTCCGCGACCCTCGCTTCTGGAACGGGCGCCGACCGCGTACGCGACCTGTTGACCGTTGCCACGAACGTCTTCGGCACGGCCTTCACCGAGGAGGCGATCGTCGGCGAGGACCGCCAGACCGCGGACGCGTTCATCCCCGACGCGAAGTTCCTGCCCGGTGAGGTCCCGTTCCCTGAGGCAATCACGACCCTGCCCGATCCGGCGTCCGGCCCCGACGCGCTCGCCGCACTCACCGAAGTCGTCACCGGCGTCCGCATCACCGACCCGGTCGAACTCGGGCGAGCCCTCAAGCGCAACCGGCTCACATACGCCGTCCTCAAGGCCTTCGACGGCAACATCCGTACGTACGACGAAGTCCTCGATGTGATGCGCCGCAGTGGTGCGAAACGCTGGGAAGAGGCGATCACCACCCGCCCGCACCTCGCCACGCTCGCGCTCGCCCGGCTCGTGGCCCTGCTCTCCGTGGCGCGCGATCCGGATGCGCCCGCGGGCCTCACCCGTCCCCTCGTGCAGGTGGAGCTGCATCAGTGGGCGCGGTCCGTGACGCGCATGCTGCGGGGCGTGCTGCCGTGGCCGCGGGCGGCTTTCGCGTGGGACGGCGACGGAGCGCCGACGCCGTCACGGGCTACACCGAACACCACGACCTCCCGTGACACCGATCTGTTCCTGCCTGCCGTGTACTGCCGGGAGTGCGGGCGTTCTGGGTGGTCCGTCCTTGCGCCCGAGTCGGACATGGAGGAGCTGACCCTCAAGCCCCACAAGATCCGCCGGGCCTCCGTGACGGCCGACAAGGCCAAGGTACGCACGCTGGTCGCGGCCACCGACAACGAGGCCCGCGAGGGCAACGGCCGGACGAAGATGGACCGCGCGGCGCAAAAGACGCTGACCACTGGCGGTGCCGGGGTCCTCATGATCCTCGACGGCGTGGCGGGCCGTCTTCGCCTGCCCGACCCGATCGAGGACTACGACGGCGACGGCAACCCACGCCCCGCGACCGCCGACTCGGCCTTCGTGCTCGTCCTCCTCGGCGACACCGCCGAGCGGGCCGCCAAGGACGACTGGTGCCCGGCCTGCGGCACCCACAACGCGATCCGCTTCCTCGGTACCGGCTCGGCCGCTCTCGCCGCCGCATCCGTCACCCAGCTGTTCACCGGCGGGGAGATGGACAAGGCACAGCGCGAGACGAAGACGCTGATGTTCAACGACTCGGTGCAGGACGCCGCACACAGAGCCGGATTCGTCGCCTCGCGCTCGTACACCTTCTCCCTGCGCGCTCTGTTTGCCAAGCACCTGTCCGAGCAGCGGCCCAGTGCCCTCAACGACCTGGTCGCCGACGTGGTCGAAGCCACCACCGACCGTGAGACGCTCGCCGCTGTCGTACCGCCTGACCTGCACGACGACGCGGGCGTGGAACGGCTGCTCTCAGGCAAGGGGCGCGGCGGCGACAAGCGGACGTGGGATCTCATCGGGGAGCGTTTCGCGTTCGAGGCGGTGATGGAGTTCGGCCACCGCTCCCGCAATGGGCGCACCCTGGAGCTGACCCGTACCGCCGCCTCCTGGGTAGACATCCCCGACGTGCAGGCGGCCATCGCCCTCGTGCGTGCCGCGCACGAAGAGGCCGCGCAGCGCGGGCTTCAGATCACCGCGCACGACGACGCGCGCTATCTGGCCCTGGTGCGTGCGACGTTGGAGCGGCTGCGTACGCGCGGCGCGGTCGGGCACCGGTGGCTGGCGAAGTTCCTGGACGAGGCGGGGACCAGCCGCTTCTACATCTGGGGCGGGCGGCCGCGCGGTATGAAGGCCTTCCCGAGCGGTGTCTCGGCACCGACGTTCCTGCTTGCCCGGCCCAAGGACAAGAGCGAGTTCGACTTCGCGGCCGGGCGCCTGTCCTGGTTCCAGACGTGGGCGCAGCGTTGCCTGGACATGACCCGCGAACAGGCCGACGACTTCTGGGTGCGCCTTCTCCCCCGTCTCGCCGACGCAGGCCTCCTATCGGCGCGCACGCCGCGCGACACGACGGCCCGCTTGTACGGACTCCAGCCCGGTGCGCTGCGGCTGCAACTACTCGCCGACAAGGAGGTCAACGAGGCCTACGTGCGCTGCCCCAAGTGCTTCTGGGAGCAGACCGTGCACCCCACGCTGCTCGACCAGTACCACCAGCAGCCCTGCCCCGCGTACCGCTGCTCGACCGGACGGCTCATCGCCGGGGACTGGTGGCGGGAGACCGTGGACCGGCACGACCGGGACCGTGACTACCGGGAGGACTACTACCGGAGTCTGTACCGACGGGCCGGTACGTACCAGGTCATCACCGCCGAGCACACAGGTCTGCTTTCCCGGGCCCGGCGCGAACGCGTCGAGGAGGCCTTCCGCAACGGGGAGGGGTTCAACGACCCGAACGTGTTGTCCTGCACGCCCACGCTGGAGATGGGCATCGACATCGGCGACCTGTCCGCCGTGGTGCTCGGCGCGCTGCCGCGCCGTCCGGCCAACTACGCGCAGCAGGCCGGGCGCGCGGGGCGGCGGACGGGTAATGCGTTCCTGCTGACAATCCCGGACCGTTCACGGCGTGACCAGTACTTCCTGGAGCAGCCGCGCGAGATGATCGACGGACTGATCGTGCCGCCCGGCTCGTACCTCTCGGCGATCGAAATTCTGCGCCGCCAGTACACCGCGCATCTGCTCGACCTGGCGGCGCGCGGACGGCTGGCACGCGAGGACGGTAAGCCGCTGGCCGCGCTGTCACACAGGGTGGACGAGCTGTTCGGGCCCTCGGGCTACCTTGCCGACTTCACCGATGCCGCCCTCGCGCACGGGGAGGAACTCGTCGCAGGTTTCCTGGCGCTCTTCCCGACCGGAGTGAGCCGGACCGCCGCCGAGGAGCTCAAGCAGTACGCGACGCGCGGCATCCGCAGCGCAGTGGAGAAAGCCGAGCGGGAGTGGGAGCGCGAGAACGACAAGCTGCGCAACCGCATCCGCACCATCCGGGCGGCGATCGACGAGCTGAGGGACGGCGACGCAGAGCAGGAGCGCACGAAGGCCGAGCTGGAGGCTGAATGGCACGCCCTGTCCAAGGCAGGCGGGGCTCGGCAGCGGCAGCCGTCCCAGAACGTGCTGTGCGACCTGGGCTTGCTGCCAAACTACGCGCTGACCGACGCCACGACGATCCTGGACGCCACCGTCTACTGGCCCGACCCCGCGCCGACCGACCAGAAGCCGCGCTACAAGTCGAAGACGTACTCCTACGAGCGGCCGCGCGCCTACGCGCTGTCCGAACTCGCCCCCGGGAACACCTTCTATGCCGAGGGCTACAAGCACCGCATCACCGGCGTCGACATCGTCACCGGCAAGGAACAGGACTGGCGCACCTGGCGGTTCTGCCCCTCCTGCGGATACGTGCGCACCGAGCACGCCGAAAGCGACATCGCACCCTGCCCGCGCTGCGGCGACGACGGCATCGCCGACTCCGGCAGTCTCTGGCAGATCATGCGGCCCACCGTCGTCACCGCGCGCGCCAAGCGCGACGATGCGCGGATCGGCGACGAGAGCGACGACCGCGACCGGCGTTACTACACCGTCATCGACACGGTGGACATCGCTCCCGAACACTTCGTGGCCGGAAAGTCCTGGCGGCACAGGCGTGAGATCTTCGGCGTCGACTACACCCGCAGGGCCGTGATCCGCAAGGTCAACACCGGGCCACTACGCATCGGCGCCCAGGAGAACGACCAGCTCGCGGGCAAGAATGTACGTATCGTGCCGTTCCAGGTGTGTACCTCCTGCGGGGCCGCCAGTGCGGACGGGCGGCCCGTCTTCGACGATGACCGGGACGCCGTCGACAACTCCGCCAACCGCCAGAGCGACGTCAAGCACCACACCCCTTGGTGTCCGGTACGACGCGGAACGAAGGGGATCCCGCAGGAACAGGTCCTGCTCGCCCACGAGCTGGAGACGGAGGCCCTGCGCATCCTGCTGCCTGCCGCGACGGTCCTGGTCGAGGAGAAGATCCACTCCTTCCAGGCGGCCCTGCGCCTCGGAGTGGACCGCGCCTTCGGCGGCGACCCACAACACCTGGACACCACGCTCGCCTCCATGCCCGACCAGGCCACCGGCGAGAAACGCAACTTCCTGGTGCTGTACGACAAGCTGCCGCACGGCACCGGCTACCTCGACCGGCTCACCGACCCAGCCGACTTCCGGCAGGTCCTCGAGGACGCCCGCAGCATTCTGGTCGACTGCCCCTGCAACGACGAAAGCAGGGCAGCATGCCACCGATGCATGCTGCGTTACGCCGAGGACCGGCACATCGAGCATGTCTCGCGCCCGGCAGCTCTGGAGGTCCTCGACGACCTCCTGGGCACCGACAGCGACGCCTGGGACACTGAACAGGTCGACACCACCGACCAGATCGGCCTGGACGGACAGGTCGAGTCCGACCTCGAGGCCCGGTTCCTCACGGCCCTGCGCGGCTGGGCCGCCAGGCGTCATGACACCGTCCTCGACGAGAGCGGCGACAACAGTGGGTACCTGCGCCTGGACGAGGCCGGCACGGTGCATGGCTGGCGGCTCACCGCCCAGCGCAACGAGGGTTTCACGCGAACCGATTTCACCTTCGAACGCACTGATGGGCCCAAGCAGAAGGTCACCGTGTACCTGGACGGGCACCGCTACCACGCGACGCGCAAGCACAACCGGCTCGCGGGCGATGCAGACAAGCGCAACCGGTTGCGCGCGGACGGCCGGATCGTTTTCCAGCTGACGTGGGACGACCTCGATGCCTTCGAGCAGAAGGCGTCGGGTTCGAGTGCGGGTGCGGCCGCGCGGGAGGCCGCCGAGGCCGTGTGGCCGCCGTACGCGCACAGCGCTCGCGATGTCGCCAGGCAGTTGTACGGTGGCGGGGACGACCTCACCGACACCGCCTTCGCCGACCCGATGAGCATGCTGCTTGCCTACCTGCGCGGGCCGGACAACGCGGTCTGGGGCAAGCGGGCGACCGCCGTGGTGGGAGGCCTTCTGGGGGGCGACAAGGAACTGCTCGTCGGCAACGGCACCTGCGAGCAGGCGAGTGAGCGGCTCGGCCTGGTGCTTCAGGCCTGGGGCGACACCGGTGGTATCGACCCGACCCCCGTCTCGGGCGCGGGCACCCTCAACCTCTTCCAAGCGTGCGACGCCTCCGGCCTGCCCGTCGCACTCCTCGTCGACGGCGCGACCCACCGCTTCACGGCCCTGGCGTGCCTCGACGACACCGACCCGGCCCAGCTCGGCACGCCGGAGCACAAGACCCGCTGGCGCGCCTGGCTCCAGTGGTCCAACGTCCTACAGTTCCTCCCGTACGACGGCGGCGACGGTGCCCAGCTGACCACTTCCGCGGCTAGCGGTTTCGACCCCTCAGTACTCAAGGCGCTCGGCGGAATCGGCGAACTCGAAACCCTCGTCGTGCACCACGGCAGCGCGACGGCGGCAGCCGACCTGACCGCTCGCGAACCCACGAGTGCCTCGGGCCTCGAGACGGCCCCGCGCGACCCGCGCTGGGACCAGGAGATCCTCGAACTCCTCGACGAGGACGGCCCCGACGCCCCGCTCACCCGCCTTGCACACCTCCTCGCCGACCGAGGAAAAAAGGCCCCCGCGTACGGCTACGAGCTCGGCGAACGAGGCTGGCTCGCCGACTTCGCCTGGCCCCACACCGAGCCCAAGCTCGCCGTCATGGTCGACTCGCACGACGAAGAGGACGAGGAGAACGTCAAGACCTGGGCCGCCTACCGCAGCGCGGGATACACCGTCCGCACCGCCGAGGAGTGGTTCACCGACCTCGACGCGCTTCTCGCCGCACTGCCCGACTCCGACGAACAGAGTGCCGCACGATGACTGCCCGCCTGAGCCTCTATCAGAAGGCCGAGAACGAGCTCTACAAGATGGACTCGTCGGTCAAGACAAAGTTCTACGACTTCTGCCACCTCTTCCGCGACAACCCCGAGCACCCGAGTCTCGACCTCAAGCCGCTCAAGGGGGACGGCCGCATCTACCGGGCCAAAATCAACCCCCAGTACAGGGCGCTTCTGGCCCGTGCCGGGGTCGGTGCCGACGGTGTACAGCAGTGGCTTGTGGTAGCCGTCCGGCACCGTAAGGACGTCTACGAAGAGCTGTCCGTCGCGATCAACCGGGTCACTGGTGAGATCGAGTTCGTCGATCTCGGTGTGGTGGGCCAGAGCGTGTTGCAGCGCGCGGGAGTTCAGCTGACGCCGGCCGCGGACGACACCGAGGCCGCGCCCGCTCCTGAGGCTCCACTGCCTGATGCACCGGTCACGGAGCCCTCGGCTTCAGGCACGGTGGCCCGGCCGGGCGCTCCGGTCCCGGACGACGACACGGCCGTACCCACGCCCGCTTCCGCCGCGACCGCACGACCGGTGATCGGCGACTGCACTGCCGAGGACCTGCGCCGCCTCGGCGTGGCCGAAGCCCTCGTGGACCTTGCGCTCACGGTCACTACCGAGCAAGAGCTCGATCAGCTGATCGCCGGAGCCCCGCGGCTGACCGCGGAAGTCCTCACTGGACTCGGCTCCGGCATGGACATCCAGGAGGTCGAGGACGAGATCACCCGGCCCGCCTCCGCCGAACTTGAGCCCGGCTTCGAGAACGACATGGCCGCGGCCCTGTCCCGCACCGCGGTCACCACCGTCGACGACGACATCCGCAACGTACTGGCCGAAGGCGACTTCCGCGCCTGGAAGGTCTACCTCCACCCCACCCAGCGCAAGGCCGTCGAGAGGCACTACAACGGCCCCGCGCGCGTCAGCGGCGGGCCGGGCACAGGCAAAACCATCGTCGCGCTGCACCGAGTGGCACGCCTCGCGGCTCAGCTCCCTCCCGGCCACGGCAAGCCGATCCTGCTCACCACCTACACCAAGAACCTCACCGCTGACCTGCGCTCGCGCCTCACCTCTTTGGTGGGACCCGAGCTGCTGGAACGCATCGACATCAAGCACATCGACCAGCTGGCCCAGGGCGTCCTCAACGAGAACACTGCTCCCGGCTCCCAGCGTTCCCTCATCACCGACGACAAGGTTCTGGAAGTCCTGCGCGAAATCCTCTTCGAGTACGGCGAGAAGCGCTGGGACGCTGAATTCCTCCTCGACGAGTGGGAACAAATCGTCCTCGGCCAGTCCCTCGCCACCCGTCAGGACTACTTCAAAGCCCGCCGAGCTGGCATGGGTAAGGCACTGACCCGCCCCGAACGCGCCGCAGTCTGGAAGATTCTCGACCAGCTCACTCTGCGCCTGAACGGCATCAGTCGCGAGACCTGGGCCCAGGCCGCCGAGCGCGCGGCACGCTATGAGATGGAACGCGCCCGCAAGATCCAGATTCGTGCCGAGCGCAAGGAAGAGGTCGGTGGTGGTGACCTGATTCACCTCGACGCCAAGAGCTCGGGCATGCGCTACCTGCGCCACCGCTACCGGCACATCGTCGTCGACGAGGCTCAGGACCTCAGCCCGGCCCACTGGAAGATGCTGCGCGCGATGGTGGCCCAGGGACCCGACGACCTGTTCATCGCGGGCGATACCCACCAGCGCATTTACGACCGCCACGTCACCTTGTCCACCGTTGGCATCAACATTCGCGGCCGGGCATCGAAGCTGACTCTCAGCTATCGCACGACTCAGGAGATCCTCGAAAAGGCCGCCAGAGTCGTCGGCGACGCCACGTACGACGATCTCGACGACGGCACTGACAACCTGGACGGCTACCACTCCCTGCTGCGCGGCCCCGATCCCGAAATGGTCTCCTGCGCCGATTGGGACGACGAGATCACCCAGCTCGCCGCGGCGCTGAAGAGCTGGCGCGAGGAGATTGTCCGGCCCACCGAGGACGGCACTGTGCGCGACCCCAGCGGCACCATGGCCGTCTGCGTCGCGGACGGCGACATGGCCGGACGGGTCGCCGCCGACCTGGAGATGAAGCACGGCATCACCACCGCCACCCTCACCAAGGACGGCCCGCAGGGCGGCGGCGAGGTCCACATCGGAACCATGCACCGCTTCAAGGGACTCGAGTATCAGAAGCTCGCCGTGGTCGGAGCGAGCGACGGCGTCCTGCCGCGCACCGCGGTCATCGAGCAGCATGAGAAGAAGAACCCCAAGCGCTACGAACGCGAACTGAAGAAGAGCCGCAACCAGCTCTTCGTCGCCGCCACCCGTGCACGCGACGTTCTGCGCATTTCCTGGCACGGGGCACCGAGCCCGTTCCTGCCGGTGTAGCGCGGTGGGGAGGGCAGTGGCGGCGAGGACGCGGATGCGGCGGGTGGCATGCTCCATGACGGAAAGGGTGTATTGGCGTTGGCTGGTCAGGGTGCGGTCTCGATGAAGTCGCAGGCCAGGAGAGCGTCGGTCTGTGCGCGCAGGAGACCGGCCCAGGTAGTGGCGGGCCGTTCGGGTGCAGGGCCGATGCCCTGGGCGGTGAGGATCTCCCGGACGGTGGAGCGGCGATCGCGATGCCGAGGGCAACGAGTTCGCCGTGCGCCGTGCGATCATTCCACGCTGGTTCCCCCCGCACCAGGTGCACAATCAATCTGCGGATCGAGTGCACCGTGTGCGGCCGACCGGGTCTCTTCGGCCAGTAGGTGCAGGCATGGTGCCTTTTCATCAGATCGCGATGCCAGCGCAGCACGGTGTCAGGACGGATCATTAGGCGCAATCGGCGCAGGATCTAGCGGGGGATGCATCAGTAGAGCGGCGAGAACCCCCCCGGTTTTCCGGGGGAAAAACTGCACAAGATACGCGCCGAGTTGTTGCTCAAGGACGAGGAGGTGATGATGCGGGGAGAGGATCTCCGTCTCCGTGTCGCGTTCGCTCATCGGCTACAACGCAGCGCGCCAAACGGTTGGTGACAGTCAAGTAGGCAAGGCGAAGCAGCATAAGTGTGCCTTTTGATGCACAGTTGAAGACGTGCCTGAGCTGAATGGTTGGCGTACCCGGCAGACGCAGAGTCGATTGCCAAGACGAATGCGTCACAGACCACCTGGGAAGCAGGCTGGCGTACCAGCGCGAACAGCGTGGAACAGCACCCCCTTCTGTGATCGCGTCCTTGGTGGCACCCAGAAGGCGGATCGGTTGGGCATGACGCGGCATCACTTAGGCTTGCCCTCGGCGTGAAACATCCGAGGGGGGACCTTGAGTATCGATTCGAGCACGGCGCGGCCGACCACTCGACGACCGGCGTCACCGAGGGCGGAGTTCGGGCAGGCCCTGCTGCCCGGTACAGAGACAGGCACCGAGGGCATGCGTCAGCGGCTGATGATCCTGCAAGGCAGGCTCAAACGCTGCGCTACGGTGTTGCAGACTCACCAGGAGACCGTCACCCGCGCCCCGCGAACTGATGTCCTTGCTCTCGACCTGGTGCAGGATGATCAACGCCTCCTGCGCGACGTGCAGCAGTGTGACGACGTAGCCGGCGAAATCGGTGACGCGCTCACCGCATTCTTCCAGGAGCTCATGGCGGCCGACCTGAAGTCTGTCCGGCGCTGGCAAGAAGCCGAGCGTCTTTCCGATCGGATCGGAGCCTCACCCCCGTACTCCCCGGGTTGGAGCTCGGCGGACGAGATCTCGGAGACCTTCGCTCACGCCTCGTCGCCGCTGCTGAGGGTGGAGGGCGGAAGTCTCTTTGGGGCGACCCCCTTGTTCGTCAAGCGCTACGCCGAGCACGCGACGTTTACCCGCACCATGTACAAGGACGTCACCTCGCGGTTGGTGACGCTCCGGCAGGTGGTCCAGGAGGCCCTCGACGGCCCCCTTCTTCGGGAGCCCACGTTGATGGACTTGGAAAGGATCGACGAGCTGCACCACAGCCAGTTCGAGCAGCTGATCGCCGACCTCCTCAACCGCGACGGATACCGGATCATTCGCTCAGGTGGTGGTGCTGGCGACATGGGTGCCGATGTCCTCGCGACCGACCCCCTCGGGCGGTTCGTGATGGTGCAGGCGAAGCACTTCACCGGCGGTGGTGGTTCGGTTGGCCAGCCCGTCGTGCAGCACCTGTACGGCGGGTGCATGGCGACGCACCCCTCGACGTTGCCTGTCGTCGTGACGAATGGAAGGCTCACTGGCGGGGCGAAGGTGTGGGCGGCGGAACACTCACGGGCGCGGCTGATCGGCCGTGAGGAGTTGCGGCGGTGGGCGGAGGACGGGGAAAGCCTGGAGTCGGTCCTCAAGGGCACCGGGCTCGCATAGAGATCGCGCCTGCCTCAACATCGGGTGCCCCGTCCCCCAAGTGGTTCTATCGAGAACGGCGCCCGCTTGCCGGGGCGCCCGTGCAGTACTCCAAGGTGTTGGTGTCCACGGGGCCACTGCCGAGGGTCGCTCTGGGAAGCCGTGCATGGATGGCCTGCCCATGGCCGGTAGAGAGCGCATCCGCGCGTGGTGGCGCGCTGTGTGCGCGTACGGTCGACAGCGGTGGTGAACTGCTGGCAACAGCCGCTGCTGCACCCGCCTTCAGTGGATGGATTTACGTTGTACCGGTACTGACAGCCGTCAACGGCACGCTGTGGTGGTAGAGAGCTTGAGCGGGGAGCGCCCCTGGGGGTCAAGGGGTCGCAGGTTCAAATCCTGTCGTCTCGACTAGTTCGAACGATCGAACGTCGCAGGTGAAGGGCCGTTTTCGAACGGCCCTTTTTCTGTTTTTCCGGTGCTCCCAGCTGGGAGCGCGGGGGTGGGGGCATGCTCCCCTGTCCCCTTGTCTGTTTGCGCCCACTCGCGGCGCTGGCCGCATATTCGATTCCTTGCGCAGGCGTTCACATCCGTGTCCGTTTTGTGACCGTCGGCTCCTCGTCGATCGGGCGACGTCGTGGGTATGTGCTTGCGCTCTTGCCGCTGGCCGGGGGCGCTCCCACTGGGAGTAGGATCGGGAGCGGTGGCCCCATGTCCGGGGCGCTGGGTATGAGGGCATGCGAATCCTTGACCCCGTGTCCGATTGTGGATGCCCGGTTATGTCGGATTTCGGTGCTGGCTGTTGGGGGATGCATCGAGAGGTTGAACGCGGGGGAGCGCGGTAGGGGACTGCCGGGCGATGTGGGTGGTGCGGGGCGGCAGCTTGCATCCGTGGGTGGCCGTTGGCGGAGGTTGCGGGCGGTCGGCGGCTTTATTGGCCGTGCCGACGGAGAGCTCGACACGGTCGTCGCTGGGGCTTGGTTGGCCGCGGGATGGTGTGGTGGGCGGTGCTGGGCCTGGCTGACAAGAGGGACCGTAAGTCTTGATCGCCACTGAGGCCGCTGATTGGCTGTCCGCCATGAATTGTCTCGGACCCGTTGTGTGGCCGCCTGCACCGATCAAGACCGAGAGGCTCGTGCTGCGTGAGTCCGAGGCCAGGGACCGTGCGGCGTTCATCGAACTGCATGCCTCGCCGGAGGTGAACACCTACCTCGGCGGTCCCCGGCCGCGCGAGGAGCTTGAGGGCGAGATGCCCGAGGTGCCCGGGCGGCGGTCCGGGAGTTTCGTCGTCGATCTCGACGGGGTGATGATCGGGCAGGTCCTGCTCAGGAGAGTAACGGAGCACGTGTGCCCCGCTGCCGTGGGGAAGGTCGACCTCGGCTACCTGTTCCTGCCGCGGACGTGGGGCTTCGGGTATGCCGCCGAAGCGTGCGCGGCGGCACTGGACTGGCTCGAAGACGTCCTTCCGGGCGAGCCGGTGGTGCTCACCACTCAGACCGCCAACGCCCGCTCGATGCGCCTCGCGGCACAGCTGGGGTTCACCGAAGCGGAGCGGTTCCGGGCCTGGGACGCCGATCAGTGGCTCGGCTTGTGGGCCCCGGTCACGCCCTCCAGATGACTTCGCACTTGGTCAGGGTGAGGCTTTCACAGCGCCGTTGTCCTCTCCTGGCTGCTTGCCCGCGTATGGCGGCGTGCTGTTGTCAGTAGGTGCGGACGACCTCGTGCCGCGTGCGCCAGCGGGAGTTTCTCCCGGGCCTTCAAGTTTCCGGACAGCAAGCCCTTCGCCGCCCCAACGTCTTCCCGCAGCGGCACTATCCCACCCGCGCTTGCCGTCACGGACTCCGCTGCCATTACGGTGCCTTCGTGATCGACGCGATGCTGCCCCTGCTGCTCCTCGATGTGGACTTTACCGACCGCGGGTAGCACTGCCCGTGATGTCTGTCTGGGCCTGTGACTTGGGCGTCATGGGCTCGTTTACCGACCGGGAAACGTGGCGTCTGTCATGTTCCGGAGTCGGTACGGAGGACAAGTGGTACGGCACGTCGTGGTCGGGGACTTGAGGGTCCAACGGATCGAGAGGAAGGACGGGCGGAGGTCATGGACGATCGTGTGGCCCGAGGGCACGCTGCACACGGAGGCGGATCGGTTCCTGCGTGAGCACGAGGGTTCGGGCACGCAGAAGACCTACGCGTACTACCTGGTGGACCACCTGCGGTGGCTGGAGCGGGAGTGCCTGGCCTTCGCCACGGTCCAGCTGCGCGACCTGGAACGGTACATGGGGATTGTCGGTGCCGAGGTCCGCATGCCGCTCGGAGAACCGTGGCGGGTCGGCAAGCGCCCCTACGGCCGTTCCGCGCTATCGACCGCGGCAGCTTGCTTGAAGGGCTTCTACCTGTACCAGGCGTCCCTCGGCATCAACGGTGAGCTCGGCGAGAAGTTGGACAAGTCCCGGCTGCCGTCGCGGGTAGACCGACGTCGCTCGTTCCTCGGTCATGTGAAGTCGCCACTGTCCACGAACCCGCTGGCGCCGAAGGGGCCGCACCGCCGGCACCCGAAGATGCTGCCGGATGGGGCGAGGGAGAGGCTGCTGGAGACGGTGAGCGCTGCCCGCGACCGGCTGGTCGTGGACTGGCTCGCCGACGGGGGCCTGCGGATCGGCGAGCTGTGCGGGCTGCACCTGGTCGACCTGCACCTGCGGGAGAACGCTGCCTGCGGCGAGTGCCGCACCCCGCATCTGCATGTCTGCCACCGGCCCGGCAACCCGAACTGGGCCGAGGCCAAGACCAAGCACCCGTGGCGGGTCGAGCGAGGGACGGTCACCGGCGGGCTGATTAAGCGCGTCAGCCCGGCCATGGTGCACTCCTACTTCGAGTACATCACCACCGAGTACCCGCGCGGCGCCCGGCACGGCATGCTCCTGGTCCAGCTGCACGGCGCCGATACGGGCCAGCCGTGGGCGCCGGTCGGCGCCCGCCGGATGCTCGGCCGGGCCGGGAAACGCGCTGGTCTGGGGCTGGTGAAACCCCATGCCTTCCGGCACACCTTCACCTCGGCGGTTCTCGACGCCGCGGACGGCAACACGCTGATCGCCCGGGACGCGGGCGGCTGGGCCTCGGCCGCGATGGTCGATGAGGTCTACGGCCACGTCGACATCCACGATCCGGTCTTCGACGCTGCTCTGCGCACGGTCTGGGGTGAGGGCCGATGAAGCGCCGGGACGCGTTTTTGCTGCCCTTGCTGACCACGCACCAGAACCAGACGCGAATCGGCAGGGATCGCTTGGAGATCCTCACCGCGCTGACGGGCGCGCCCTCCTTCGACCCTCTGTTCCGTGACGACATCGTCCAGATCCCGCCAGGGCACCAGACGTATCGGTGGTTCTGCCGGGTCACCGACTGCCAGCGTGCCACTGGCCTCGGCGACTTCTGCCACGCCCATCGCCAGGAGTGGCTCGCGGCCACGAAAGAAGGTGTCAGCAGGTCAGCCTTCCTGAGCTCTGCTGAACCATTGAGCCGGACAACCGAGCATGACGGGAATCTGGCCTGTCTGATCTGCCCCGGACGACCCGCGCGGGCAGGCCAGTACCGTCTCTGCAGATATCACCTTCAGAAATGGAGTCGGACGCGAGCTGGCCAGGAAGCCACACCCGACTTCGATGAGTGGGCCGCCGAGCAGAGTCCTGCTCAGGGGTTCGGGACCTGCACGGTGCTGGTCTGTCCTCTGCTGGCAGAGTCGCCGCTAGGACTGTGCCAGCGACACGCTCACGCCTACCGGAGGGCGGGTTCCCCCGGCGGCGCCTCCATTCCGGGCGGATCGTGGCGCGAGGGCCGGGCCGCTGTCAGCTACATCGACCACGTCCAGTTCCAGGCGTGGTGCAACAGAGAGATCGCGGTCTCCGTGCCCGCTCAGCTGAACTTGCGCGGGCTGAGGCCCCTGCCGCGAGCGGAAATCCAGTGGGGGTTGTTCACTCATACACAGCGGTCGCGTCCGGCCCGCTGGGATGTCACCGCGCTCCGCATGGTGGTGAACGCCTGCCGCGAGCAGGACGCGACCTCGATCGTCGATCTGGACCTTGCCTGCTTGACCAAGACCGCCAGCGGGATCGCGAAAGAGATCCTCCACGAGTTGCGCCTGGTCTATTTCACACCTGAGGAGGCCAAGCAGGCCGGATTCCTCGAAACGAGGCACTTCGGCATCAGCTATGAGAGCCGACTTGGGCACCTCAGCCTCACCGCGATCTCTCAAGGATGGCTGCGGGACATCACGTGGGACTACTTCGCTGAACTACTGGGCTCGCCGCGCTGCCCCAACAGCGCCCACACGCTTGACCAGATTCGTCGGGCGATGATCGAGCTGAGCGCTTTCATCGGGGTCGACGCCCCCGGCGGGGGCGTCGACCCCGCCGTCCTGGCGAAGGAACACGCCGACCGCTTCGTCGCAGATCAGCGGCATCGCGAGCGCCACGCGCTCCCGTCTCTGGCCATGGTCCGGGTTGATGGGAAGCCGAGCATCGTCACGACCGGCACGCGATCGGTGGTCTTCAACCACACCCGCAGGATCCTCCGCAAGGCGATGGACGATGGCGTGACCGATGCCATTGGCCTGGCCAGGGAGTTCGTCATCGCGTTGCCGAACGGCGGCGGCACCGCTTATCAGAAGCGGCGACGCCCGTTCGCCGACGAGGTGGCACGCGCACTGGCCGACGAACACAATCTCGCCGAGCTCACACGCGTCCACGATCCAGACGACGAGGGCGCCCGGGACATCTGGGAGATCCTCGTGGTCACAGGACGGCGGTTGGGGGAGGTCATTGAGCTCCGTTGGAAGTGCATCGGTCGGCTCAGCGGGCTCGCGATGCTCTGGCACGACCAGACCAAGGTCGGCAACTACGATGCGGCCATCCGCATCCCCGAGTCGCTCTTCGAGCGCATCGCCGACCGGCAGCGCAAGACGCTCGCCCGGTTCGCCGACGATCACGGCTACACCCCCACGGGCAAGGAACGTGACGGGCTCGCGCTGTTCCCCACCAACTACCGCAGCACCGACGGGACGATCGCGCTGAGCAGGCCGTGGTTCTACAGCCGTTTCCGTCCCTGGGTCGATGCCATGGACATCGGCCATTGCGTCCCCCACCAGGCCCGCCACACACTGGCCACCAGCCTCCTGCGCCAAGGCGCCACCCTCACCCACATTCGCCGCTATCTCGGACACGTTTCGGACCGGATGGCCGAGCATTACGTCCACCTCTCCAACACCGACCTGGAGAACGTGCTCCAGCATGTGTGGGTCGCCGGCCCCGGCACGGCCGCTCCTGGGGAGCTCCTCGCAGGAGACTCAGCCGAGGCACTCACCAAGGAGCAGGCCCTGGCCATCGCGGTCGACCTGGCCCGCCGCAGCACTCCGGCCGAGGGTGGCTTCTGCACCTTCCAGCCGGTCGTCGACGGCGACGCCTGCCCCTGGAACCTCGACTGCCACAACTGCGACAAGTTCATACTCTCCGGCGCGGACCTCCTCTACTGGCGACGCAAGCGGGAACAGTGGCGGCTGCTGGCCGAAGGCGCCCCGGACGACGCCACCGCCGACTACCTCCACCGCTACTTCGAACCCACCGCCCGCGCGATCGACGGCCTGGAGAAGGCCCTGGCAGGCCTCGGCCTCCTCGACGACGCCCTCGCCCTGGACCTACGCAAACCCCAGGACTACTTCCACCGCGTGTGGTCCACAGCCTTCCGTGCCGCCGACCTCGCCGACGCAGGCAGCAACGAGGATGACGAGTACAGCAATACGGGCACAACCGACGGCGACGAGCTCGAACAGGACATCGCATGAAGACCGCTGCCGTTCCAGAACCCCGCACTGCCGCTGCCCTGGCCGCCCGTCGCCACAAGACCGAGACCGCCCTCCAGCGGGTCCGCGAAGCCATCACCCGCCTCCGGCGTGAGAAGGCCCAGGTCAGCGTCGCCGCCGTCGCCCGTCGCGCGGACGTCTCGCGCACCTTTCTCTATGACAACGCCGAGGCCCGAACCATGGTCGCCACCGCGATGGCCGAGGCTGGAGACCGCCGGACCCAGTTGCTCACCGACCAGGACGACGAGCGCGAGGCGACCTGGCGCGAACGGGCCCTGAACGCTGAGGAAGGTCTCAAGACCGCCCAGGCCGAGATCCTCACCCAGCGCACCCACATCGGTGAACTCCTGGGCCAAATCCGGGACTTGGAAGCCGAGTGGACTGAAGAGGCCATCCAACGGATCACCACCGAGAACACCACCCTCAAACAACGCGTCCGCCAGCTCACGACCGACAACCGCACCCTCGACGAGCGGCTCAAGGCCGCCCGCTCCAACCTCCGCTTCCAGGACCGCCGCGTCGCCGACCTCGAAGCCCGCCTCACCGACCCGACGCCAGGGACCTGAGCGTCGCCCCGATCGTCCGCCGCACCCCCGACAGGAAATCTTCTGTCGGGGGTGCCTCACAATGTCGGCGTGGATTCAGTCTGGGGAACAGCCCTCATCGCCTTGGGCGGCACACTCGTTGGTGCCGCTGTCTCCCTGTTCGGAGGCATCTGGCAGCAGAGGCGGAACGAGAAGGTCTCCGAAGCGAACCGTCGGACAGCTCTGCGGGAGGCCAGCCTCGAACGTATCGCAGAAGAGCTCTTCGCCATCATCCGGCACGAGGAGTCGATCCCTCATCAACACACCCCAGCCCACGAACACTTGGCCTGGGAGAAGACGCTGCAGGAGCACCTGACCCGGATCGAGATGGCCACTCTGCGTATGGACGACCTGGAGCTGCTGGCCGCGATCCACGACATGTGCTCGTTGATCAAGGACTGGGACAGACTGCAGCCAGCCGCCTGGCCGCGTGAAGTGATGACGGGCGCACCCCAGCATGCAATCGCCAGCATCAGAGCACACCTGACGGGAATGCCCCTGCCCCGACCAGGTCGGGACATCCAGAAACTCCGGGCAGCACAAGAGGCTGCGGACGAGTACGAACGCGTGGCCGCCGAAGAAACACGCCTGGCCACGGAAGAAATGCGCCGGAACTCTTCAACCTGATCCAGCCCCGACCGAGCCGTCCCACGAGACCACTCGGACGAGCGACAGCAACGGGCCCAACTCGGCGTCACGGACATGTAGTCTATGCATTGTCGCAGTTCAGAGCCGGTATCCGAGCTCCTGCGGTCGGTAAAGTGGACGGTCCTCTCATTCCTTTCGGGGCGACACGAGAGCAGCTACCTCACGGATATCCGACCTACGACACCGGCATGCCCCCGGCTGCGGGCAGCAACCCGCTCATCACCCGGATCAACCCCGCACACGGGCCACGGCTGCGAGCCCTCCCGGGCGCTCTGGTGTGGGCCACGACCTGGATGGACGACGCGAACGAGGTCGTCGCCCCCTGGCTTGGCCTTTGCGAACTGCCCGTCGTGAACTGGCCGGACACTTCCGAGAATGCGGCGGGCGGATGCCACTGGAAGACCCACCCGCTGGTGGACTGGGCCGCCGGTCGCACCTTCGTATGGATCGACGACGAAATCACCGACCGAGACCGAACCTGGGTAGCGGCTCACCACCCCGGAGAAGCCCTCCTGCACCGCGTCGACCCGCGATACGGCCTCACGGACACCGACTTCGCCGACATCGACCAGTGGCTCCAGCTCCACCAGGGCTGACTACCCCACAAGCAAAACTCAGAATCTTCCCAGAAGAAGAGCCACACTCTGGTTCGACGTAGGGGAGAAGGCCAGCGGTGCGGGGTGGAGGGGTCCTTGAACGCCGCTCACGTCAGGCCGGGGCCGGGTCGAGGAGGAGCGAGTCCAGGATGGCCGCGGTGCCCGCGGGGTCAGTGGTGTGATGCACGGTGCGAATTCCGAGGGCTTCCGCCGGCGGCAGGTTCTCGGCGTGGTCATCCACGAACACGCACTCTGGCCCGGTCAGCTCCAGGGCATCGAGTGCCCGCTGATAGATGAGCGGGGAGGGCTTCCGCACGCCTTCCAGTTCCGACAGGATCACCGCGTCGAAGAAGGTAGTCCACATGCCCTTGTCCTCGTACGGGTTGTAGGGCTCGATCCCGAACGAGTTGCGGAGCATGGCTACCCTGATCCCAGCCGCGCGTGCTCGCTTCGCCGCGGCGACGATCAGAGGCTCGGGGTGCAGGTTGGCCAGAGCGCGCCGCATCAGGTCGGTGGGGTCGATGCCGAGGATGCCGCCGATGACACGGTTCCAGTCTTCCTGGGTGGCTTCTCCGATCTCCAGCGCCGCGTAGATCGCGACACCGTCGGGGTGCTCGTTCAGGGCGGCGAAGTAGGCACCAGGCGTCAGCCCCTCCGACCTCTCGAACGCCTGCCCGTTCAATCTCATGCGGGTGGTGAGCACACCGCCGAAGTCGAGGATCAGGCCACGGTATGGGGCTCGCAACGGCGGCCTCCTTGCCTTTCTGCTCGTACGTGTAAGCGGTCCCCCTGCCGCCGGGCGGCAGAGGGACCGTTGAGTGCCCTCCCTGAGGAGAGGCCTCCAGTATCACCTTGCCGGACGGGTGTGGGCATACGCTTGACACGAGTGCCCTGTCCCCTACGACGGGGGGTCAATCCATGATTGTTGAAGGAGAGTTGTTCAGCATCGGGCAGAGGATGAAGTGGTGGCGTGAGCGCCGGGGCTACTCCCAGAAGATGCTCGGGGATCTTATCGGCAGGCCAGAGAACTGGGTCTACAAGATCGAGAATGACCGGATGCCTTGGATCGGCTTCCCATCCTGATTGCGCTCAGTAAGGCTCTCCGGTGCAGACTGGAAGACCTGACTGGCGGCTGTGTGTCCGGAATCGCTACCGCGGGCACCGAGCATGAGCACGTGCCGCTCATCCGACAGGCCTTGTCCCTGCCAACGTCCCTGCTCCCGAACCGCGTCGGCTTGATCAGCGCCGATGACTTCGAGTCGTCCGTGGCGGATGCCTGGCGGGTCTACGAAACGCAGGCCGAAGGTCGGTACCGGGACGTAGGCGATCGGCTGCCCACTCTGCTGCGTCAAGGCCACGCCGCCCTGAGGGATGCCACGGCGGATCAGGAGGGCGCCGTCCTGCGGCAACTCATCAGTCTCTACGGCCTGCACCAGATTTGGCTGCGCCGCGTTGGTGAACCGACCCTCGCACGCGTCGCGGCCGACCGCGGCCTGGCCCTCGCGGACAATGCCGGAGACCCAGCTCTCCTCGCAGCAGCAGCCTGGAACCTGGCCTGTGTCCTCACCTCCGCCGGGGACGTAGAGGACAGCTACGAACTGGCGCAGCAGGCCATCACCCAGTGTCGACCCCTGGATGACGCCAGCCCCGAGCACTGGTCCGCCTACGGCGCGCTGCACCTGCAAGGGGCCGTCGCCGCCGTGCGCGCGACGAAGGGTGTGGGGCTCGAAAAGTTATCGCTGCAGTTCAAGCGGCATGTCGGTACTCGTTGATTGCTCCGCTGAGGATCCGGGTGCGCAAGAGCTTGCGGGGCTCGAAACCATCCAGGACTGCTGGCTGTTCCTGGGCCTCGGGCGGTCGTTGATCGCGGGATCGGTGCGGCCGATGTCTGTTGTAGTGGTCCTGGTACTCGGCGAGGACCTGCCGGGCGTGGGCCTCGTTCAGGAGCAGAACGTGGTCGAGTGCTTCGCGGCGGATCGTGCCGATCACTCGCTCGCAGTGGGCGCTCATGCGCGGTGCTTGGGGTGCGCTGAGCGGCACGTCCATGCCTTTGGCTTCGAAGACGGCGTCGAAGGAGCCGGTGTACTTGCTGTCGCGGTCGCGGAGCACGAAGCGCAGCGACTCGACGCGGCTGCCCAGGTCATCGGCGGGATTGCGCGCCTGCTGGGTCGCCCATTGTGCGGTGGGGTGGGCGGTGACGCCGGTGATGTGGAGTCTGCGGGTGCCGTGTTCGAGGAACGCCAGCGCGTACAGCCGGCTGCCGATGATCGTGTCGACGTGGAAGAAGTCTGCCGCGATGATCCCCTCGGCCTGCGCGGTGAGGAATTCGCGCCAGCTCGGGCCGGTGCGGCGCGGGGCCGGGTCGATGCCGGCCTTGTGGAGGATCCCCCAAACCGTGGACGGCGCGATCGGGTGTCCCAGTCGGGCCGGTTCGCCCTGGATCCGCCGGTGGCCCCACCGCGGATTCTCCTGCGCCAGGCGCAACACCAGCTTCTTGAGCGCGGCCGCCGTGGGTGGACGCCCGGTGCGTCGGCGCCGGGCGGAGTAGTCCCACTTCTTGGCGATCAGCCTGCGGTGCCAGGCCAGTAGCGTCCCCGGCGTGACCGCGAAGACGCTGCTCCAGCAGCGGCGCGGTATCAGCGACGACAACGCGGCCAGCCAGAACCGGCCCGCGGGCTCGTAGCGGACCGGACCGCTGAGTTGGCGTCGCAACACCGAGTTGTCGTGCTGCAGCACCAGCAGTTCGGCGTCCTTGGCCGTGTCCCGGCGCAGCAGGACCGCGGGTATGGACAGCAGCGCCCGGGTGGCCCGGTACGGCATTGAGGTGATCACACGTGCAGCATCCCAGCCACCGCGGCGGGCCTGGCACGTAGGCTCCCACCTGCAGCGATGACTTTACGAGCCCCACAGGGCACCGAGATAAAGGAGCATGTCTGGGTTGCCGTTGCGCATCTCCAGCAAGTAGACCGGGTTCATCGAGACCAGAACCGCCTTGGCGAGCTTCTCCACGGCGACCCCGCCATGAAGCGCGAACTCGTCGTACTCGCCGCGTCCATGATCGTCCATGGCTCTGTGGGCGGCCTTCTTGGCGCCCTCTAAGAAGCTCTCGAACGAGAGCGCATCGTCCATGGGACGGACGGTAGTCGCCGCTGTAGACAGGTGCGACAAGTTTCCCAGGGTGCGGTCGAGGAGTTCATGGCGGCAGGTTTGCACCCACCGTTCCATGATCGAGTTCATGCGGGGTATGCGTACGCCGGATCGGACGACGGTGATGCCGGCGTCGGTGAGGATCTGGTCGAAGAGGGCAGGGAACTTCGTGTCCCGGTCTCGGATGAGATAGCGGATGCGCGTGCCGGCGTCGTCGAGGTCCATGACGAGGTTGCGGGCGGCCTGTGTGACCCAGGCGGCATTTGGGTGGGCGGTGGTGCCCAGTACGCGGACGCGGCGGGTGGTGTGCTCGATGGCGGCGAGGATGTACCGGCGCTGTCCTGTCAGGGTGACGGTTTCGATGAAGTCGCAGGCCATGAGGGCGTCGGCCTGGCTGCGTAGGAACGACGTCCAGGTGGTGGCCGTGCGCTGGCGTGCGGGGTCGATGCCCGTGTCTTGGAGGATTTCCCAGACGGTGGACGCGGCGATCTTCACGCCGAGCATGGTGAGTTCGCCGTGGATGCGGCGGTAGCCCCAGCCGGGATTCTCGCGGACCGGACGCAGCGCGAGGCGGCGGACGGAATGCACCATGCGTGGTCGTCCCGGTCGCTTCGGCCCGCACGCGGCAGCGTGGTGCCGCTTGATGAGGCTGCGGTGCCAGCGCAGCACGGTCTCGGGCTGGATGATCAGCCATAGTCGGGGCAGCACCTGGCGGGGTAGCGGTGCCAGCAGTGCGGCGAGGAAGGCCCGGTCCTCGGGGCGGTAATCAACCTTGCCGGGGCCGAGTTGGCGCTCCAGCACGATCTGGTGGCGCAGCGCCAGGATCTCCACGTCCTTGTCGCGTTCGCTCATAGGTAGCAAGCGAAGCGCGGCGGAGGCGTGGGTGACAGCGAGATAGGCGAAGCGGATCAGCACAGCAGTGGATCATTCCGCAGATCGGTGATCAAGCCGTAAGTAGGGTGACCTGCACGGATAAAGTTTCCGGCACGCGCAGGGTCCAGCCGGCTCGGTTGATCCGGTGGAGGTCGGTGTGGGCGTCCACGGAGACCATCAGGCCGTTGCCGGCCCCGTTCCGGGCCCAGGCTTCGAGTCGTTCGGCGCGGGCTTGCGCCTCGGCCAGGGGGAGGTCGAGCCATCCGCGTGGGCCGTGCCCGCCGGAGCGCTGCGGGATGCGCTCACCGCCGAACTGGGCATGGACGGCATCTTCGTACTTCCCCCAATAGGTGACGTCCGCGAGGCCGTCGGTCGATTCGCCGTCCGAGCCGATGAAGCCGTCGAGCGCCCGGACGTCGCCGAGGATCATGCCGCATCGGGCGACCGGCAGGTCACCGAGCCGTACGGGGCTGCCGTCGTCGGGGCCGGTCCAGGGCAGGCCGAGTTCGACGTCCAGCACGGCGATCGTGGGTTTTCCGTCGAAAGGCGAGGGTGTTGCGCGCCTCCCCACCCGCAAAGGGCAGTCCGGAGCGGCGGCGACAGCGATCGCCTCGCACATCCACGTGGACGGCTCGCCCTCTTCAGGGCTGTGCAGGTGGCCGCCTCCGGTCGCGATGACGGTCCGCGCCCGCTCGGACAGCGGCCGTCCCGCGTGTGGCCAGAAGTCGATCCAACCGGCCATCCCGAGCACGAGCATCCCGGAGGGGGCGGAGAGGGTGCCGAGGTCGGCAACGCTGTCAGTCATCTGCTGATTAAGCAGGTGCGGAACCGTAAGGATCAAGGTGCTTCGACTCTGCACGCTCGGAGCTACCTGAACGGTCCGTCTCGCGCGAACGGAGGCTCGCCCTGCTGGCGACTGGAGGTCAGCGACAGCAGGAAGGGGCTCTGCGTGCGCATGTCGACTTGGAGTGGAGGAGGAAGCCCCTCGCGCATTGAAGATCCGGCATCATGCCCTGCATGACGGACGAGATGGACTTGCCGGGGATCGCGGCGGCATACGACCGGAGTGATCTGACGGATGCCGTGGCGGCTGCTGATGTCGAGCGCAAGCAGCTATTAACACGGTTCCCGCTGGAGGCGTGGCCGATGATGTCGTTGTCGCACTACGCGCTGGGGCAGGCAGGGCCGCCCGGCGGCGGACCGACGTACTGCCGGCTCATGGAGTTCGGCACACCGGCTCTCGGCAGCATCAGAGGCGGGAGCGCCGCGAAGCACATTATGTACCGCCACAACTCCGGCGAGTGGCGCATGGCTGCTCCGCTGCGCAGCTTGGAACCGCAGGAGGCGTGGGAGGTGCTGCGCGGACAGTTCGTGCGGGCCTACGAGGCCGTGGCCGCCGGGGACTTCGGGGCCGTGGACGACCTGGAGGTGCTCAGGTTCGGGCCTGCGTTGGTGACCAAGTCCCTTGCTACCTACTTCCCCGAGCACTTTCTGCCTATTTACTCCGATATGCACCTGCGCCGGTTCGTCACGTTGTTGGGCGGCTCAGTGCAGAGCGACGCTCCGGCTTGGCGCACCAATCTCACACTGCTCGGACTCGTACGTTCTCGAGTCGAGTTCGCGGGGTGGAGGGGGCTTGAGGTCATGTACTTCCTGTACGAGCATTTCGATCCGCGTCCGCAACAGCGCATGATCTGGAAGATTGCACCTGGGGAGCGGGCGCGGTTGTGGACCGAGTGTCGTGATGCCGGGGTCATTCGTGTCGCCTGGGACGAGCTTGGCGACCTTGGCCAGTACCAGAGCGACACTGAGCTGAAGCAGGCACTCGATGCACACTGGCCGCGCAGCAGCGGCGGCAGCCTGACGCTCGCCCGACGGCTGTTGGCCTTCCGTGACCTTGAAGAAGGCGACCGGATTGTCGCGAACCGCGGAACGGACGAGATCCTGGCCACCGGGACCGTCCGGGGGAGTTACCGCTTCGAGGCGGACAACGCCGAGTATCGGCACGTCGTCCCGGTGACTTGGGATGCATCCCAGGCCCGGCTGCTCCCGAAGCCCCAGCACGGCTGGCGGTCCACCTTCGCCAAGGTCGATCCGGTGCTCTTCGCCCGGATCACCGGTGGCCCCGCACAGTCGGCCCCGGCGCCGGCCCAGCCGCACGCTCCTGCGCCCATCGCTTTGCCCGAGGATGTCCAAGGTGTGCTGGGTGCTCTGGAGCGTAAGGGGCAGGTGATCCTGCACGGTCCGCCGGGCACAGGCAAGACCAGACTGGCGCTCGGCGCGGCGCTCGCCCTCGCCGGCCGGGCCGACGCGCTCGATGCACCACCGGCCGAGCGGGCTACGCTCCAGGCCGAGATGCTGCAGGGCGGCCGCATCCAGATGGTGACGTTCCATCCTTCCTACGGGTACGAGGACTTCGTGGAAGGCTTCAAGCCGGACCTGAGCGCCACGGGCCCCGGTCTGACCCTGGCGCTCACCGACGGCGTGTTCCACACGTTGTGCGCTCAGGCCTCCGCGCGCCCGGACGAGACGTTCCTTCTGATCATCGACGAGATTAACCGGGGTGATCTGCCGCGCGTCTTCGGCGAGTTGGTCACCTTGCTCGAGCTCGACAAGCGAGGCCTGCCCGTTGCACTGTCCGTCAGTAGGCGTGCCTTCGCGGTGCCGCCGAACGTACGGATCATCGGGACCATGAACACGGCGGACCGCAGCATCAGCCATCTGGACGCCGCTGTGCGCCGCCGCTTCGCCTTCCTCCCGGTCGGCCCCGACTCGGATGCCGTGTCCGGCGCAGTTGGGCCGCTGGACCTGGCTGAATTCCTCGAGTCTCTCAACACGCGTATCGCCCGCCATCTCGACGCCGACCATCAGATCGGCCACGCCTATCTTCTCCGTGACGGTGAGCCGATCGCCTCGGAGGACGATCTCGCCGCCGCGTTCCACCATGACGTGGTCCCGCTTCTCGAGGACTACTGCCTCGGTCAGGCCGACCTGCTTCACCGTCTTCTCGGCGACCTCGTCGATGCCGACACCGGTCGCATCGCGCTGATGTCGCCGCAGGACCTTGCCTCCGCGCTGGTCGGAGAGTTCACCAATGGCGGTCCCGGTCCTGATGCCTGACCGCCCCGAGATCCGGCTCACGGAGTATGAAAGTGTTTTGTTGGAGCACATACAGCTGACCCGCCGGGACGTCGAGCGGCTGGGCGCCCTCCAGGCACGCAAGCGCCTGAGACTCGACCAGGTCGCGGCAGGCTGGCGTCTGACCGCCGACGCGACCGTCGGCGTCCTGACACTCGACCGCGTCCGCCTGGTCATCGAGCCGAAGTTCGCCATTCCTGGCGAGCAACTCATGAACTGGCTCGCCTACGCACTCGACGTGCCAACACCCCTGGAGACCACAGCACGACGCTGGACCACCGGGTCCGAGGGATACGCCGACCTCGTGGCCGCGGCGCTGCTGGAACAGTGCGAGCAACTGGTACGAGAAGGGTTGCGACGCGACTACGTACGACGCCAGCACCTCGACACTGTACTTCGGGGACGCCTTGACATCACAGCCCAGGTCTCCCGCCGCTACGGGCAACTCGACCACCTGCACACCCGAACCTTCGACCGGGAGGCAGAGATCTGGGACAACCGCGTCCTGAGTGCCGCCCTGGAAGTGGCCCAGCGGTACCTAGCGAACTCCGAACTGGCACGTCGCCTGCACGTCCTGGCAGAGGCATTTCCCCCGGCGCCGACCCGTGGCGCCGCCCTGCACGCCCTGGACCGCATCCAGTACACGCGCCTCAACTCCCGCTACCGCCCTGCCCACACCTGGGCCCGCCTGCTGTTGCGAGGCGGCGGTTTCACGGACCTTCTCACCGACCACGGCAGCACCGCGGACGGCCTGCTGCTGGCCATGCCCGCGCTGTGGGAGGCCGTCGTGCGTCGCCTGGCCATCGAGGCAGCCGCCCCGTTCGGGGGTAACCCCGTCACGGCTGGCAGCACGCCCGTCACCGTCCATGGCGACCTCGGCAACGCCTCCACATTCCGGCCGGACGTCCTTCTCGAATTCCCCGGTCCGGCCTCTGTGGCACGCACGCTGCTGCCGTTGGACGCGAAGTACAAACGCTATGACCGTCACGGTGTCAGCGCAGCCGACGTCCACCAACTCGTTACGTACTGTGCTGGCTACACCGCCCGTGGTGAGCAGCGCGCCGTAATCATTCATCCCGCTCCCGGCGGACATACCCAGCGGGTCCTCCACGTCGACGGCACCCAAGGCATCCTCGGAACCCTCCACGTCCTGGGGATCGACACCCATGTGTCCCCGCAGCATGGGGCGTTGTGGGCGCGTTCGGAAATACGCTGGCCGCAGACTGACGACATCTACCCGCCAGTGGTGAGGCAGGGACGACCGGGGCTGCTCCGGCGCTTGCTGTAGTCCCATTTCCGGGCGATCAGCCTGCGGTGCCACGCCAGCAGCATGGCGGGCGCCACCGAGGATACCTGCGCCCACCGGCGTCGCGGAATCAGCGAGCACAGCCCTGCGAACCACGGTCGATCCGCCAGCTCGAGGCGCGCCGACTGCGTGAGCTGCCTGCGCAGCGCCGCGTTCTCGTGCCGCAGCACCAGCAATTCCGTCCGCGCGGGTCTGCGCTCGGAGACCCGCCGACTACTCGCGATCAACAAGTACCCGCCGGACGAGGCCCCGGCGGCCGTCGAGCTTGTCATCAAGCAGACGGAGCACTTCGCCGACGAGTGGTCGGCGAAGCCTGCTGAGGGGTGAGCTGTCTGGCTGGCATCCACCGCAGCCGTGGCACCGGCTTCCAGACGCGTTGCCTTTTGATCGGCGCCTGGGCCTGCTCTGCGCTGTGGACTGCGACTTCCGTCCACAGTGAGGGATTTCCGTGTCCGAGGGAGGTAGTGGGTGACCATTGAGGTCATCTCCTAGGGCAGCATGTGCAATTGGCGTACACAAGTACGACTGACTAATGTCCAGTAGAGGGGCAGGAGCGGCGTGGTGGGCTTTCCGACGAGCGACATGCTCAACGCGATGTCGTGGTACTTGAAGTTCCAAGGCCTGCGCGACCTCCTTCTGGAACGCCACGCGGAGTGGGGTTCCAGGGCCGAGGTCGTGGACGGGAAGAACGTCCTAAAGATCACGCTCGACGACATGTCGGATCGAGGAGTGGTCCTTGCTGTCATACGCGCGGGCCACCTTCACACGTGGGCGGTCATCGACGGCACGGACGTACTGCGTGGAAACACTCGCGTATGGCCCGTCCACGGAACCACGGACGAGACGCTCGTGGACGCTCTTCACGCCTGCGCCGCTGCTACTGATCGGAGAGAACCGCTCCCATCCCCGTGGTGCTGGAACGAAGCCGAGGCCTCGGAACTCACCGAGCTTGCCGACCTGCTTACCGCTCGCCGCGTGACGGTCGAACACGTGGCGGCCGGCAATCCGTACCGAGTGAGAAGGAACGGGCTGGCAGATCTCGATGTGGACGTTGCCGAGTCCTGGGAAGGCCAGTTCCTCGAAGCGCGGACGGACGACATGGATGTGCGCGTCTCCTTGAAGTCCGCCTTGGGGTGGTTCGTTGACGTCCGGTACGACCAGGAGGGCGTCTGGCGACGCGTCGATCTGGGCGCATGGCTTGCAGGAAAGGAGGTCACTCCTGAACCTGGCGTACCGCAGGACACCGTCGCTCTCACCCAGGTAGCAGACTTCGTTGCGTATGAGCTCCACAGCCTTGACGCCGCGGAGTACTGGATGCGCGAAACGGATGATTGCGATCTGGATGCTGAGGACAGACCGCGGCCTCGGTCCGGACTCTCACCATTCATGCTGGTGGAGGCTGCTGCCGCGCAGCTGGCTGAGCGCGGATTCGGCGACATCTATGTGGGCGATGGGGAGTCGGTGTTCCGGTCCGATCAATTCCGGGTTGACTGGAGGGACGGCGGCACCACCCTGTCGACGTCAACGCTGCAGAGGCTGAACGGGATCGCGGCGGCCGAAGAGCGGAGGCTCGTGCTCATTACGACGTCGGGACTCAGCAAGCCGGCCGCCGCCTTTGCCGACAAGGCGCGTGGGTACGTCTTCCAGGTCAGGCTGGACACCGGCGAGCTGATGCCGTTGAACCGGCGGGCGCGCGAGACCCAGTTGCCTCGGTAGCTGCACGAGGGTCGATCTGGCGAGCTCGACCAGCGACGCCAGGAGCGTCGAGACATCGGGTGAGGAGCAGGTCGTGGAGTTCCGATGAGCAGACAGCAGGGGCGCGGACGCCTACGATCGCGGTATGTCTGCCGTGATCTGGGCGTACGAGCTGGCGGGGGGGGGGGGGAGGGCAGGCAGCTGAGCTCGCACCCATGGGGGGCTCGAAAAGTCCTCGCCGCGGTTCAAGACGCGTACTGATATTATTTGATGGCTCCGCCGAGGATGCGTGTGCGCAGGAGCTTGCGCGGCGTGCCCACGGGCACGACGGGCGAAGCTTGTGGGGCTTCGGGTGGCCGTTGGCCTCGCGACCTGTGCGGCCGGTGGGAGTTGTAGTGCTTGTGGAATTCGGCCAGGGCGCGTCGGGCGTGGGCCTCGTTCATGACCAGAACGTGGTCGAGCGCCTCTCGTCGGATTGTGCCGATGACGTGCTCGCAGTGGGCGTTCATGCGGGGCGCCTGGGGTGCACTGAGCTGCGCGTCGATGCCTTCAGCCTCGTAGATGGCGTCGAAGGCGTCGGTGTACTTGCTGTCGCGGTCGCGAAGTAGGAATCGGAGCGACTTGACGCGGGTGCCGAGGGTGGTGCTCGATGACGGCGAAGACGTACAGCCGCGCCCCGGACAAGGCGATCGTCTTCAGGAAGTCACAGGCCAGCAGGGCCTCGGCCTGCGAGCGCAGGAAGTCCGCCCAGGTGCTTCTGCTTTGTTCGGGCCCAGGGCCGATCCAGGCCTCCCGCAGGATTTCCCAGACGGTGGAGGCGGCCACCTTCACTTCGAGGACCAGCCAGGTTCGCCGTGGAGGCGCCGGTAGCCCCAGTGGGGGTTCTCCCGTGCCAGCGCAGGCCCGTGTCCGGCCGGACCAGCAGCCGCAGTCTGCGCAGCACATCTTGCGGAAACCGGTGTGGCAGCGCCGCCAGGAACGCCCGATCACTTGGGCGGAACCGCACCTTCTTCATGCCGAGTTGGCGCACCAGGCCGTGATCTGGTGGCGCAGGGCGAGGATCTCGACGGTCTTGTCACGAGCGTTCATCGGCAGCAGTCGCAGCCTCGCGAACGCGTTCGCCACACCCAAGTAGGCCAGTCGCAGCAGCATGGTGGATCATCAGGCCCCGGCGCTCGTCAGCCGGGCGAGAGCCCCGGTGCTATTGGCCGCAGCCGTCATGCTTCACACTCCGCACCCCGGCCTTCACCAGGACGGATGAGTTTTCGGCTGGGGCACCGCCGGCCGGGACGGTTGTTCTCGGCCGGCAGGCTTCGATCTCCTCGGAGCACAGGCGGCGTTCCACTTCGGGCAAGAGGCCTTGTGCGCCGATTCTTTTCAACCCTGTGGGCTCAGGCGGCATCCGCGACGGTCAGTGGTCCCGGGGCGCCGGGAGGCCGGCCGGCCTTGACGAACTCGCCCCTGTCCTCGGCCACGAACTCCTCCTGAGCCTCGTGCACGTCCGCCAGGAGATGCATGATGCGCTCCTCCCTTTCCAGCGGGGTGAGGTGCTGGGGAAGGGTCACCCAGACAGGTCCGTCCTGCCGGGTGCTGCCGACGCTGTGTCCGAAGAAACCGGGAGCGTCGTAGGGGTGCTCGACGATCCTGGCGCCGCAGTACTCAACCAGTTCCTGGCAGGTGGGCGGGGTGTACGACGACGCGTACTCCCGTCCCAGCGCCAGGAGTTCGTTCAGGTGGGTGCGCAGTTCGTCGGCCTCGGTGAAGGTGAGCGCCACATGGTGTCGGCGTTCCGGGTTGCCGACGGTCAAATCGAGCTGCGGGAGCGGCGTGTACGGCATGTGTTCCATGCACAGTTCCAGCGTCTCGGGTTCGCGTGCCCTCTCGCGTTTGTTCCAGGTCAACGACTGCAGTGCGAGGACCATGACATGCTCGGTCGAGCCGTGGAAGTAGTCGCGCAGCAGCCCGGTCAGGTTGTGCTCGTCCCAGTCCCGGAACTGGCACCACGGCGGGCACGGAGGGACGAGCTCGAGCGGATGGTTCGGCGACGGGTAGTGATCGACCGCTTCGGGAATCCCGCCGCGGATGACGTTGTCGAAGCGGTGCTGAAGGCCGCGCAGCTGCAGGGCGAACTGCTCCACGCTCTCGATGAGCGCACCGAGAGCGTCGCTGTCCAACTCGGCGGTGCAGTCCGCGGCGGACAGCCACAGGCGAGGCGACTGACCGCGTGCCTCTTCCGCGTGGCCGAGCCCGAGCCGCACGGTCACCAGCGGCGCGTCGCCCGCCGGGTCGGCCGACTGGGGAGCGTCCAGGCCGACAGGGACACCGAGATGGCTGCCCGTGGCCTCCGCCGCGGAATCGCCCGAGCACCAGCTGGGGCAGGCCGGTGCGGCCGGCACCGCGTGGAGAGATGTAGCGGGGGACATGATGCCTCCTTGGTGGAGAACTTCTCTGGTTCCCACGAGTCTTCGCCGCATTGCCGACCGTAATCGGCAACAATGCCAATGTCGGTGTAGGGCCTGACCAGTTCAGCCAGCCTCCCGGGCCTCGCTCCACCCCCGCACGTACGCGGCCTGCAGTGCGAGACGCCACCGAGGCGCGCAGCAACCCCGCCAGACACACTCTGTCGCAGTGTGGTCGCTCTGTGGTACCCATGAAGTGCGGTGACGCTCTGAAAGGGCGCGGATCGCACGGGGAGGGGGCGTCGTGGGCGATCTGGTACCGGGCGTCGGCTCGGGCCGACTCCTGGAGGAGCTGCTTCTCTCGCGTGCACGCGCACACCGCATCGGCGCGATCCATCGCCTCGACTATGAGCGGGCGGTGGTCCTCACCCACGACCGATGGAAGTTCGAAGCCGGTGGGATCCCGCGGTTCTGTTTCCTGCTGGCGACCGCCCGCAATACGCAAGGGCCGGGCGGGGACGACGACGAGGTGCTGCTGCTGCGCGTCGAGGGGACGGCGGCCCTGTCGATGGAGGCGGACCTGTTCGCGGTGCGCGAGGAGTCGCTGCGCGACGCGCTGTCCGCGGTGGAGGACCCCTCGCCCGGCACCGTCCTGGATGTGTCCCTGGACCCGTTTACCCGCAACCGGATCTCCTTCACCGGGCTGAACTGCCGTATCCTTGGCACCTTTTATGAGGATTCTGCCACTGGCCGCCCTCAGCTGGCCTGGGGGCACGACGTCGACAACTTCTATGCCACAGCGACCTACCAGGTTTACAAACCACTCGGTGAGGGGCTCTCGCAGATCGCCTCCTACCTCAAGCCCGATCCGGGACACCCGGTTCAGAAGGTGCGCATCGGAGCGGTGCGCTATGCCTCCACCCGCCGCCGCGAACAGGCGGCCAAGCAGTCGCCCGCGCCGGTGCAGGTGAACGTCTACGACTTCATCGGTCACAAGACCGGGATGTTCGGCATGACGCGGATGGGTAAGTCCAACACGATGAAGACGCTCGTGGCCCGCACCTTCGCCGCCTCCGAGCAACAGCGCCGTCAGGGGCGACGGCCGGTCGGGCAGCTGATCCTGGACCCGCAGGGCGAGTACGCCAACCCCAATATCCAGGACGGCACCGAGATCGCGGCCATCGGCCAGGAGCACGTACTGATCTACAAATTCGGTGCGGACCGGCGCGAGCCGCATGTACGCCCGCTGGGATTCAACTTCTACGACGACCGCCAACTTGACGCCGTCCAGGGGGTGATAGCCGAAGCGCTCGCGGACAGCACCGCCGACTACATCCGCGCATTCACAGCGGCTGAGTACGCCGAACCCCTGCGGCGGGACGACGAGACGGAGGGGGAGTATCACCAGCGTAACGACGACGCTGCCCGTGGACGGCTGATCCTGTATGCAGCGTTGAAGAAGGCCGGCTTCCCGGTGCCGCGGCACAGCGCACGCTACCCGCACCAGCCATGGCGCGCCGGGGTGAAGATGGCCAAGAAGCTTGCCGACGCCCTCGAAGCGGCCCACAGCACGGTGCACCTCGACCGCCGCACGCACGGCTGGGTGGGTGTCCCGGCCGAGGCCCTGGAAACGGTCGTCGACTGGCTGCTCGAACAGATCGACGCGGACTCCACCGCGATCGACGGTCTTGCGGCCTTCGCCAAGAGCAACGCCTGGAAAGCCGCCGTACCGATCTACACCCAGACGCACGGCAAGCGCACCGTCTCCGGATACACCAAGCTGCAGCGGCTCAAAGGTTTTCACCAGCCGGGCTCTGGCGATGACTACCGCAAGCATGTGTACGAGGCGCTGCTCACCGGCAAAATTGTCATCGTCGACCTGCACCTGGGACCGGAGAACGTTACTCGGCGACTTTCCGAGGACTGCGCGGAGTATCTCCTCGAGCGGCAGACCGAAGTGTTCACCGACGGCCGTGAGGCCCCGCACATCCAGGTCGTCCTCGAAGAGGCGCACAACCTGTTCACCGCCCAGCGCTACAAGGACGACCTGGACGTCTGGGTGCGGCTCGCCAAGCAGGCGTCCAAGCTCAACCTCGGCATGGTGTACGCCACGCAGGAGGTTACGGGCGTGGCGCACCAGGTCCTGGCGAACACCAAGAACTGGGTGGTCGCCCATCTCAACAACCGGCCCGAGGTGAAGGCCCTGTCCCAGTACTACGACTTCGACGCGTTCGCCGACGCGATCGTCACGAGTGAGGACCGCGGCTACGTCCGCCTCAAAACGATGTCGTCGCCCTACATTGTCCCGGTCCAGATCGACCGCTACGGTCCGGAGCTGGTCGATGAGGCCCGTCGCGCCGCCGGAATGCCTCCGCTCGCGCCGTTGCCCGCGCAGTCCCGTACGGAAGGGTGAGCATGCCCTATCGGCAGATCAGCGGCAGACCAGAGCGCGCATCGCGCACCTCGCATGCGCAGGCCGCCGTGCGTGCGGCCGCGGACCGGGCGGTTTTCCACGTGCCCGCCGAACACATCCGCGACATCGAATGGCTCGCCCCACGCGTCGTCCCGCGCCGACAGACGGACCACCCGGCGCAGGCACCCCGCCTGTCGTCCGTCATCGCCATCGACGGCTCGCAGATGGCCCTCCCGGTACGCGACGGCCTGCCCTCGGTCCGTTACGGATACGTCCAGGCCGCAGCCGCCTACCTGGACCTCGACGCCCTGGACGCACAACGCCGCGAGCGCTACGTCGACCCGGTCGTGCTGCACGCCGCGGTCAACACCGCCCTGGTCTCTCTCGATCTTCCCACCGCAGGGGCTTATACCCGGGAGGGCATCTCGATCCAGCAGTCCTGGCGCGAAGCCGTGGACCGTCTCTTCGATGCCAAGAAGGTCGAGGTCAACCGGCTCGACCAGAGCTTGCTCGACCTCCTCTTCCGGCTCCATGGCACCCCGGCCCATCCCGCCACTTCCGTTCCGGTCAACTGCCCGCGTCCGGGCTGCACCACGCAGCGCCTCGCCGTGGGGCGCCGTGGCGGCACCTGTCCCGGTTGCCGCACGCGCCTCTACCCGACCGACGTGCTGCGCCTGCACGACGAGGTACTCGAGGAAGGAAGCAACCAGGCAGCCCTTGGGCGCTTGATGCAGACCGTCGAACTTCTCGTCCTGATCGGCCTGTCGACCCTGCTGTGGGACCAGGCCCGCGACGATCTCCTGCCCAGCACACTGTTCATCCTCGACGGCCCGCTCGCCATGTACGGGCCCTCCGCGAAGCTGCGAGCCCGCGCCCTGGAGTACTTCCAGGCGATGACCGATACCGTGTCGCACGGCGGCCCGTACCTGTGCGGTATCGAAAAGAGCGGTGCCATGGCCGACTACGCTCGCGCCCTGGCCCGCCACGACGTGCTGAGTCCGGGCGACCTCCTGACCGTCGACGACAAGGTCATCTCGGTGGTGACCCAGGCCGACAACCCGCGCGCGTACGGCGCCGAAACGTACTGGGGCCGCAAGTTCATCTACCGCAGCCTGGACGGCCGCGTACTCGTCCTCACCGTTCCCCCACCCCGCGGAGCCCCGTACGACGACCACGGCGGACAGCCTGAGCCGGCCGCCTACCCCACGCTACCCGCGGTCCTCGACGTGATCGACCGCACCGGCTCCTCCATGTTCCAGGACGGCCTCATCCCGGTCGCGCTTGCGCACGGCACGGCGGCGTACCCCATCGGGGTCGGCACAGACGTGCTGCGCTTGGTCGCACGCCGCAAGCTGGGCCTCCCCGCGGCGGCTACCGGTGAGCGCGTCAAGGCCGACCCTCAGACCTCATGACGTTCTCACTGCCCGGCCCACCGTTCGTGCCGCCCTCCGGTGCCAGCCCTGCGGCGGCCGCCCTCGTGCCTGAATTCCCGCGCACCCCACGACGATTGCGCGAGATCACGGCACCGCCTGCACATCCGCTTGCCCTGGCCCGCTACCAGTCCCCGCTGCGCTACCCCGGTGCCAAGTCCGGTCTCGGGCGCCACATCAAGACCCTCGTCGACGGTGCCGGCACCCTGCTCGGACGACCCGATCTCTTCGTGGAGCCATTCGTCGGCGGCGCCTCCATGGCTCTGCGCCTGGTCGGCGCGGGCAGCGTGGCCCGCGTGCTGCTCGCCGACGCCGATCCCTTGGTCGCCGCGTTCTGGCAGACGGCCGCCGCCGACACCGACTGGCTCATCGACCGAATGCACGAGGAACCCGTCACCCTGGACCGCTGGGACTACTGGCGGCACCGGCCAACTGCCCGCCTCGGCCGCAAGGAAGCTGCGGTCAAATGCCTGTTCCTGAACCGGACCACGTTCTCCGGCATCCTTCAGGGCCGGGCAGGCCCCGTCGGAGGACGCAAGCAGGCCGGTCGCTACCGGATCGACTCCCGCTTCAACAAGAACGGCCTGGAAGCGCGGCTGCGTTTCGTCGGCCACCTCTACGACCGGGGGCACATCGCCGATGTCTGGTGCAAGGACTGGTCCGCCACCATGAGCGACGTCACCGAGTGGTACCCCGGGCTCCTGCCCAACCGCGTCATGGCCTATCTCGACCCCCCGTACCTCACCAACTCCCCCCGCCTGTACACCGTCTCCTTTGACCCCGCCGGCGGATATGCACCCGGCCCCAGAGGCATCACCGGCCGCGCCTGGACCGAAGGCGCAGCCCACTACCGCCTCGCCCACTACCTGCGCACTGCCTGTCCGTTCCGCTGGATCCTCTCCTACGACCACCAGCCGGAACTGACCAACGACTTCCTCCTGTACAAGGCACATCGCATGACCCCCTGCGCCGAGGACCGCCGTGCTCTGGGCCTGCGAACCTGGCGTATCAGCAAGCGCCTGGTGAGCCTCCGCTACACGGCGTCCAGCTCCCGCAGCCGTACCACCGCCGACGAACTCCTGCTCACGACTCTGCCGCCGCGCTGTGTGCCCGCCAACAGTGAACTTCGGTGCATGACGTGACGCCAGGGGGCGGCTGGACCCGGCCAGCATCTCGTCCCGGTTGTCGGACACTGGGCTGCCCCGCTGCGCGAACTCGACGCTTGTGCATGCCGAAAACCCCGTCCGTGCAGGTCGGTCTGCTGAGCGGTGGTATTCGCGGAGGATGCCTCTGAGGCGGTTGCGGCGGCGGATGCCGAGGTGTCGCTGTGTGCTGTTGCGGTCAGCTTGGTACGCGGCAGATGCTGCCGGGTGCCGTAGTGCGATCCTTGCGGACGTGGCATCAGGCAAGCATGTCCGGGGCAGGTCCCCTGCATGAGTGATGGAGGAAAACGCGGCTGCCAACGGCGGCGACAATCCGTGTCCAGCGTCGAATGGCTGCGTAGTGCGCCCGATGGCGCCGTGCTGCTTTTGACGTCTCTGAACAGTCGCCCCATCTACTCAGCGCGCCCGACAGCGCGTCACATCCGCCAAGAACTCGTGACGGAATCCAGCGCGTTGCTGGGGGTCAAGGGGTCGCAGGTTCAAATCCTGTCGTCCCGACTAGTTCGAGCGATCGAACGTCGCAGGTGAAGGGCCGTTTTCGAACGGCCCTTTTTCTGTTGTCCGGGCGCTTCCGGGTCGGAGCGGGAACGCGCCGCCGACGGGGCGGGGGCGGAGGAGAGGGGCGGGCCCGCTGGAGGGGAGCGGGACCGCCGCGATGTGTGTCAGTGGTCCCTGCGGTACTGCGCGGGCGACCCCTTCGTCCTTTCGTCCTCGTACGAGCCGGCCTCGCCGCGGTCCACGTGGAACGTCGTCAGCGTCGTCACGGGGGAGTGCGGGTCGCGGCGGTCGCCGACCACGCGCATGTGGGCGGTGAAGCGCCGGGGCGTCACCTCGTACACGTCGTAGCCGTACCGGTTGCCCTCGAAGTACTTCAGGTGCGGGTTGGCCTCGCCCATGAGAGGGCCGTTGGCGGCGTTCCACTCGGGCGAGTAGGCACCGGACGTCACCGAGTGGGCGGTGATCTCGGTCCCCACCAGCGGTGAGTCGGGCTGGTCGAAGTCGGTGCGGACGTCGTCGACGAACGCCGAGTGCCAGTCGCCGGTGATGACGACCAGGTCCTCCAGGCCGCTCCTGTGCACATGCCCGAGGACCTCCTTGCGCTCGGCGAGGAAGCCGTCCCACTGGTCGGTGAACATGTACGAGCCGCCCGGCCTGCCCCGCAGCTGGCTCAGCATGATCGAGTTGGCCCACACGTGCCAGGAGTCCGGGGCGCGGTCGACGGTGCGCTTGAGCCACGCCTTCTGCTCGGCGCCGAGGATCGTGCCGTCCGGCAGGTTCTGCGCGGAGCGGTACGAGCGCAGGTCGAGGACGCTCAGTTCGAGCAGGTCGCCCCAGCGGCGCACGCGGTGGATCTCGGGGTCGGGCAGGGCCATGCCGCCGAACGAGTCGCGGTGCGGCATGTGCTCGAACCACGCCTGGTAGGCCGCCGCGCGGCGGCGCATGAACGGGGCGCCGCCCCCGGTGCCGCTGTAGTCGTTGACGACCTCGTGGTCGTCCCAGGTGAGGAACCACGGGTGGGCGGCGTGCGCCTCGCGGAGCGACTTGTCGCCCTTGTACAGGGCGTGCCGCTTGCGGTAGTCGGCGAGGGTGAGGATCTCCGGGCCGTCGTGGTCGCGTACGTGCCTCTCCGGCACGCCGCCGACCTGGCCGTGCTCGTAGATGTAGTCGCCGAGGTGGACGACGAAGTCCACGTCCTCGCGCGCGATCCCGCGGTGCGCGGCGTAGAAACCGTCGTGGAACGCCTGGCAGTTGGCGGCGGCGAAGGTGACCTTGGAGACCCGGCCGCGCGGCGCGGTCTTCGTACGGCCGACGCGGCTGGTCCTGCCGAGCGCCTTGAACGCGTACCAGTAGTGGCGGCCGGGCGCGAGACCGCTCACCGGCACGTGCACGCTGTGGCCGAGCGTCGCGGACGCCGGCGCGGTGCCGCGGGCGACGACGTGCCGCAGCCGGGAGTCCCTCGCGACCACCCAGTCGACCTCCACGACCTCGGGGAGTCTCTGCTCGGCGGCGAGGGGTTCGGGCGCGAGTCTGGTCCACAGGAGCACCGAGTGCGGCTGTGGATCGCCGGAGGCCACACCGAGCGTGAACGGCGCCCGGTCGTACTCCGCGCCCAGGCGCTCGGCGGCCTCACGGGCCTGCGCCGGGGTGAGTCCCGCGGCCAGCGGCCAGGCCAGGTTCAGGGCGCCGGCGGCCGCGGCGGCCTTCAGCAGATCACGGCGGTTGACGCTCATCGGTGGCCTCCGTCGGCGCTGAGGGTGAGGGAGAGGGCGTCCGCGTAGCCGTCGTTGGAGGTGCCGCCGCCGCTGCGGGTGAAGACGAGCAGGAGCCGCGCCGAGCGGGCGGTGGGCGGCACCGCGGCCTCGGCGGTGCGTTCCACCAGGCCCGTGCGGCCCTCCCGGTCCCCGGCGCCGACGGGGCCGAGCACGCTGAGCGCGACCGGTGTGCCCCTGGCGTCGCGGAACTCCACGGAGAGCCGGGCGCCGTCCTCCTGCCCGGCGTAGCCACCGAGCCAGGCGGACAGGGTGTAGCGCACCCGCCCCGCGTCGACGGCCCGGCGCCCCGTCCGGCCGGTCCCGGGCAGGGGGATGTCCTGGACCAGGGCGGTCCGGGCGCTGTTGCCGCCGGAGAAGAAGCGGCTGCCGCGCCGGGCGGGGCCGGGGTCCGACGCGGTCGGGTAGCCACCGCCGAGGCTGTAGGCGATGAGTGCCGGGGCTCCCTGGGCGACCCGCCAGCCGCTGACCTCCGTGACGGGTTCGGCGGTGCCGCCCGCCCCGCTCTCCGCGTCGCCGTTGACGACCAGATTCACGCGCGCCTCCTGTGATCGTTGGATCGAGCGCGGCCAGCCCACCAGCCGCGTGTGAACCAGGAGAAGCGTTTCGGCGAATTCCGTTGCGTCCACTGTCCGGGGCACCGCCCCTCACCACCGGCGACTGCCCCTCACCACCGGCGACCGCCGCACCCCGCGCGTGCCGGCAGCACCGCGCGTGTCAGGAGTGACGCGTCCCGACGGGGCCGGTACGCCGCCACGGACGCCGGCCCCGTCGGCCCGTCAGCCCACGGGCTTGCGCAACACCAGCAGGTGGTACTCCACGTGGTCGCGGGTGAAGGAGCGGTAGGGGCCCATCAGCGGGTCGACGCGGGCGACGGTCTCCTTGCCGTACCGCTGCTCCATCTCCTCGCGCCGGTCCTGGTAGAGGACGGACATCAGCTCGCCGCACACCACCGCGTTGGCGGTCATGTCCTGTGCCTGCCGCACCTGGAAGCCCGCCTCCTCGACCTCGGCGAACAGCGCGGCGAGCGGCCTGAGCGGCGGAGACGTCCACAGCCTCGTGTACGCGGCCACCTCCTCGTCCGTGGGCCTGCCGCGCACCGTGAACTCGGTCAGCAGGAAGTGCCCGCCGGGCTCCAGGACGCGCCACGCCTCCCGCAGGCCCTGGGCGCGGTCGGACAGGTGCGGGAAGCAGTCGATCGACCACGCGGCGCCGAACGACGCGTCGGGGTGTTCGATGGCCATGGCATTGCCGTACGCGAAGACGGCCCGCTCACCGGCGGGATGGCCCGCGCGCCGCTCCTGGCAGCGCGCGAGCTGGCTCCGGCTCACCGTGATACCCGTGACGTGGCACCCGGTGCGCTCCGCGAGCCGCAGCGCGGGGCCGCCGGTCCCGCAGCCGATGTCGAGCACCCGGGTGCCCGCCGCCGGGGCGAGCGTGTCGATCAGGAACTCCGTCTGCCGGTCCTGCGCGAGGTCGGCCAGGCCGACCAGGTCAGGCACGGGCGCGCGCGTCCCGTGCGGCACGAACAGGCCGATGTGCACGGCACTCGAACCGAGCGTCATCGCCAGCAGGTCGCCGTACTGGTCGTACATCGCGCCGACATCCTCGGGCGTGGGAGCCGTGCCGCCGCGTGCGTCCACCGTCATGTGCGTCTCCTCCCTGGCGTGCGGAGGCCGGTTCCTCCGCGCGGGCAAGACCATTGCACCCGTCCCACCGGGCTCCCGCGAGGGCGTAGTCGAGCCACATCAGGCGCGGCCCTCACGTCCCGTGGGGCGACAGCGGCCCCAGGGGGCCCGAGGCCGCTGCCGCTCCGCCGTCACCGGCCCGCCGGCCGCCGTCTACCTCCGGCCGCTCTTCGTCAGCTTGCAGACGGCCCGCGCGGACTCGCCCGGGTCGCTCTCCGAGCGGGCGGTCAGCGTGACTCTGCCGTGCCGGTCGGCGTCGCGCCCCGCGTTCACCGCGACGTCGACCTCGACGGTGTCGCCGGACCGCGCGGTGGCGAGCCGGTTGGGCAGCCAGGCGGACCAGCCGTCGCCGGACGCCTCGGCGGAGAGGCGGTAGACGTCCGAGCGCAGATAGCGGTCGACGTCCTCGGGGTGCCCGGAGTCCGACGGCGCCCCGCGCCCGGTGTTGGCCAGGTCGAAGGAGCACACGGCGCGGCGCTCGGCGCGGCCCTTGGCGTGTCCCCGGCCGAGCGCGACGCCCCGGCGCTGCGGTCCCGCGCCGTCGAGCGACCTGACCGCGAGGGTGTACGACAGGACGCCGTTCCCGCGCCGCTCCAGGTCGAGGACGTAGAAGTGCAGCCGGTTGGCCTCGTCGACGTACTCGTACATGCTGCCGGAGTCGGCGCCCGCGTGCAGCAGTGCGTCGCTGAGCTGCCGGTAGTCGCCCATGGTGATGTTCTGGAGGGTGCCGTCGGGCCGCTCGAAGTCCACCATGCCGATGTCCTCGGGGTGGGCGTCGACCACCCACGCGAACGGCTCCCGGTCCTTGTTCTTCGTCTTGGCGAGCAGCACGCCGTGGTCGGGCGTGAAGGAGTCCATGCCCATGCGGTCGACGACCTCGACGGTGTAGTTCTCGTAGCCGCCGCCGTCGCACAGGGGGTCGGTGTCCGTGTCGCAGCCGGGGGACCGGTCGCGGTCCATGGCGATGTTGACGCCGCTGAGCCCCCGGGAGCCGGGCGGCGCCGAGCGCGCCGTCACCCGGGCCACGACCGTGCCGGAGTCCTTGAGCGCGTCGCGGTCGAGGCGCAGCACGTTCCGCTCGTCGACGATGCCGAGCTTGAGCTTGTCGCGCAGGATGTGCTGGGCCCCCATGGAGCCGCCGTCGGTCGCCGGGATGTGCCAGCGGGTGTGCGGTCCGCCGGGGCCGTTGAAGGAGCCGCGCGAGAGCATGCTCCAGATGCCGGTGTAGGAGCGGCGCAGCGGCTTGCCGTAGGGGTTGTTGTAGTTGTCGGCGATGCCCAGGATGTGGCTCAGCTCGTGCGCGTACACGCCCATGCCGGAGCTCTCGGCCTGGGTCGAGGAGCCGGCCGCCGCGTTGGGCCAGATGCGGGCGGCCGCCGCCCACGACGTCCACGGCACGTAGCGGGTCTCCGCCGCGTTGCCCCCTGCGGCGATGGGCGCGGGCGGGCCCCACGCCGGGGGCACGGCCTCCGGCGAGGCGAACTTCATCTGCCCGAACTCCTGCCACACCGAGGACTCGTCCTGCCCGGCGGTGAGGAAGAAGACGAAGTCGTACTCACCGGTCTCGCCGCTGCCCACGTCCGCTTCCCAGGCGGCCTTGCCGTCGGCGCGGATGTCCTTGCCACAGCTGGTCCCGCTCGGGCACGCCCCCGGGTTCATCCGGGGTTCGATGCCGTACTGGAAGGACTTGTGCGGCATGCGGTAGACGCCGAAGGCGGTCAGGTCGACGCCGATGCGGCCGCCGGAGTCCTCCATCCAGTACTCGTTGATGGTGTGGCCGCGGTTGAGCTTGCCGGGCTTGTTCAGGAAGTCGCGGTAGAAGGCCGGGAGCCGGTCGCGCGGGATGCCGGACGCGCTCGGCCGCGGGTTGCCGAAGAGGCTGGAACCGGCCGGTCCGCTGACGGTGAACTCCTCGTCGGGGTAGTCGAGGAGCACCAGGGCGCCCTTGAAGGTGCGCCGCGTGGGCTTGAGGCCGGGGTCCGCCCAGTCGGTGCCGGGGACGGACCGGTAGTCGGCCCAGGTCATGTCGTCGGGGTTCTGCCAGCGCTGCGGGTCGATCGGCCGGACGAGGGGCGGGCGGCCGTCGGGCTCGGGGTTCGCCCGGGCGGGGCCGGCGGCGAGGACGGAGGCGGACAGGCCCAGGAGCGCCGCGAGGAGAGCGGCGCGGCGGGCGGGGGACGTGCGCGGTCTGTGTGAACGCGGTCTGTGCGGACGACGGAGGAACAAGGGTCACCTCTTGCCTGAAGGGTGTGGACAAGAACATGACAAACCGTTCAGCCGTACCCTCCGCCCCGCACCTCCCAAGAGTCAACAGCCTTTCGGGACGGTCCGCGAACGTGCGGCCGGTGGAACCGGCGGGCCCGGGCAGCCGGACGCGTGACCGGGCCCGCCGGAGTGCGTGCGGCCCTCAGCAGAGCCCGTCCGACACCTTCAGGCCGGTGCCCGCGCCCGCCGTCCTGCCCACGATGTCCGGCACGCAGCCGGCGCTGTCGAGGGTGTACGCGTAGGGGATGCCCACCGTCGTGTTGGACGCCGGGTTCGGGCCCGCCGGGCGGTACTCGTCGTCGGCGGGGGACCAGGTCACCCGGTCGAAGACGTTGCCGCTGACCTGCCAGTGACCGGCCGCGTCGGTGTAGAAGGTGCCCAGGACGTCCTTGGAGTCCTCGAAGTAGTTGTTGTCCACCTTGGCCTTGGCCCCTGCGCGCGAGTTGATGCCGGACTCGTTCAGCCTCACGTAGTGGTTGTTGTAGATGTGGGCCGTGCCGCCGCGGAGCAGCGGCGTGCGGGAGTCGATGTTCTCGTACTTGTTGTGGTGGTACGTGAGGAAGCCGTTGGAGACGTCGCTCTCGCTGGACCCGACGAGGCCGCCGCGCCCGGAGTCGCGCAGGACGCTGTACGACAGGGTCACGTACCGCGTGTTGTTCTTCATGTCGAAGAGGCCGTCGTAGCCCTCCGACTCGCCGCCCGACGCCTCCAGGGTCGTGTGGTCCACCCAGACGTTGCGGACACCGCTCTCCATGCCGATGGCGTCGCCGCCGTTGGACGTGGGGGAACCGGACTTCTTGACATTCCTGACGGTCACGTTCCGGATGACGATGTTGCTGGATTCCCTTATGTGGATGCCCAGTTGATCGAAGACGGCACCGCTGCCGACGCCGACGAGCGTGACGTTGCTGATCTGCTTGAGCTCGATGACGCCCGCGGCGGTGTTGCAGCTCTCGCCCGACACCTTCGCGGTGTTGGCGTGGTTGATCGTGCCCTCCACCTCGATGGTGACCGGGGTGTCGTCGGCGGCGCGGTCGCAGAGGGCCGCGTGGATCGCGGTGCCGGTCGTGGCCCGCACCGTCTTCCCGCCCGCGCCGCCGGTGGTCCCGCCGTTCTGCGCGGCGTAGCCGTCGGCGCTGCCGGCCGCGGCCGAGGCCCGCGGCTGCGCCGCCGCCTCCGGCAGCGTCACCGCCGCACCGGTCGCGGCCGTGACGGCCAGTGCGGCCAGCGCGGCGCGGACTCTGCGTGAACGTGCTCGGCTCATGGTCGGCTCCCTGTTCGTCGGCGCGTTGCGGGAAGGGGTGTGGCTGTCCCGTACGCCGTAGTCGCCGCGAAGGTCATAGGGGTTGCCGCTTGGTCGCCGCGCGGTTCACGTCAAGCCGTGCCTCACCGGCCGGCCCCCCGCTGGCCGGCCCCGCACCGGCCGACGCCTCACCCCGACCCCTCGCCCCGGCCGCTCACCCAGCGGGCCATCTCGGTGAAGGCGTCGAGGGTGCGCGGGTGGCCCGGCCCGTACCAGTCCCTGCAGTCGCGGCCCAACCGGTCGTACAGCTCGGCTGCCCCCCGCGGATCACCGCTGCGGCCGGTGAGGCCGGCCAGCTCCATGCGAGCCGCGACGACCAGGGCGTGGGAGGGGCCGTGCTGCCCCGAGAGCCTGCGTACGTTCAGTTCCGCCGCGCTCAGGCGGTCGGCGAAGCCGCTGTCGGCGGAGGAACCGTCCGAGGGCGAGGGCAGGACGTGGGCGGGACCGGCGCGCGGGTTCGCCTCAGCGGCCTCCAGGGGGCGCTCCACCTCGGCGATCGCCCGCACGACCATGCGGGCGTTGTCGGGCCGCTGCCGGGGGGCCTTGGCGAGCAGCGCCATGATCAGTTCGTCGAGCGCGGCGGGGACGCCCGGCACCTGCACCTGCGGCGGTGTCGGGCTCTGCAGTTCGTGCGCGCGGGCCAGGGCGACGGGATCGGCGCGGTCGTCGCCGAACGGAGGCCAGCCGGTCACCATCTCGTACATCACGCAGCCGAGCGAGTACAGGTCGCTTCGCTCGTCACCGGCCTCGCCGCGGCTCCGCTCCGGCGACATGTACAGCGGCGTCCCGGCCGCGCCGCGTGTCTCGGAGGCGTCGATGAAACGGGACAGGCCGAAGTCGACGATGCGCACGGCGCTGTCGACCTCGCGGATGAGTACGTTGCGGGGCTTGATGTCACGGTGCAGGATGCCCTTGTCGTGAGCTGCCGCGAGCCCTTCGGCCATCTGGCCGCTCCAGCGGCACGTGCGCGCCAGGGGCAGCGGCTTGGGGCGCACGTAGGCGCTCAGCGGTCGGCCGTCGACGTACTCCATGACGAGGAACGGATCAGTGCGGCTCATGTAGCAGTCGTGGATCTTGGCGACGTACGGGCTGTCGACCTTCGCGGCCATCAGGCTCTCGCGCGCGAACCGTTCCCGGACCTCCTCCAGTCGTCCCGGATCGGGACGAAGGCCGACGAGCCGGTCCAACGCCAGGAACTTCAGGGCCACCTCCCGGGCGAGGACACAGTCACGGGCGAGCCACACGTGCCCGAACCCGCCGCTGTCGACCAGATCGACCAGCTCGAAGCGCCGGTCGGGCCCGACGAACCGGCGGCGGCCATCGAAGGGGCCATGCGTCACGGCGCCTCTTTCCTCCGGGCGTCCCTCTCCTCGGCGGGGCCGGCTTCGAGAGCGCCGGCCTCGCCCTGCCACGCCTGTTCCGCCCAGTCCTCCAGACGGGAAACGGCGTCGAGGTTCTCACGCCACGCGGTGAAGAAGGCGACGCGCTGAGCCAGCGTACGGCTCGCGGCGCTGGTCACGGCGTGGACGGTGTGCCGTCCCTCGCGGCTCAGCTCCTCCTTGCGCGACGGTACGCGGCGCCACTCGAAGGCCGCCCAGACGGCCGCCGCGACCCCGGTGAGGATCACGGCGATCCGCGGTGTCCCGCGCGGCACCAGGAACACCGACGCGGCACTCATCAGGATCACCGCATTGGCGGCGATGAACCGGAACGCATCGATCCGGACGGACTCGACCCGGTGGCGTGTGCGTTCCTCGATCTTCCCGCGCAGGTTCCTGATGAGCGTCTCCTCCGCCACCGCCTTGTCCGGATCGGCGGGCAGGGGGCAGCGCCACTGGTCCCAGGTGACGTCGATCCGCGTGGGGAGCAGCGACTCGGAGCGGTCCGCGTAAGCCTGGAAGGCGCGGCGCATCTGTGGCCACACGGCGCGCAGCGCCAGCAGGCGGGCCTCATGGCCCAGGCGTACCGATTCCGGTGTGAAGACGGCATTGACCAGCAACGTCCGCAGGTCTACCGGTCTGGCGGCGATCTGACGCGCCGCGTGTTCCTCGCGTGCGCCTCGCTCGTCACCACCGTGCTCGATGACGAGCTCCAGGTAGCCGATGCGCGTGGCGAGGGCCGCCTCGTCGGCGTCGTGCCGGTCGATGAGCGCGTCCAGGGCACTGTCCGCGTGCCCGGCGTGAGGTCTGTCGTCGCGGTCGGCGGGGAACGCGTCCCGCAGGTGGGCAAGGGTGCTCTGGGGGACGGTCGCCCATTCCCACCCGCGGCGCAGCGCGTCCCAGTCGGCGCCGCACGCGATACTCAGTTCCCGGTACGTCTTGATGGGCAGTTCTTTCGCCAACGCCCCCATGTGATGGGCCACTTGATTGACGAGCAGACCCGACTGGGACAGATCGAGACGGCCGAGCCAGCGGTTCATGGCCTGCTGCGTGGAGGAGAGCGCGGTGATGCCCAACTCATGGCAGGCGACGGCGTCGAGTACGACGTGGAAGTCCTCGTCCAGGTTGTAGGGGTCGAGAGCCTGGAGATAGCGGTCCATCCAGGAGGCGGCCTCACCCTGCTCGCCCAGGCGGGTGCAGGCCAGCGCGAAGAACAGGTTGGACCGGGCCGAGTCGAGGGAGTACGCGTGACCGCGGGCGCGGTGCATCTGCTCCGCCCGGTCGAGGTGCCGGGCGGCGAGGGCCACCATCGCGGGGCCGAGCCAGAAGTCGGGCGCCATGAGCATGCGCTCCTGGGCGCAGGCGGCCACCAGGTCCTTGTCCACCGTGCCGTGCTCCAGCGCGTTCCGGGTCAGCGCGCTCACGAGGCCGTGCGCGAGGGCGCGGGTCCGGCGGCGCTGCTCGAAACGGGCGTTCCAGTCGACGGTGAGCCGGGTCAGCTCGGCCTCGGCCATCGCTCGCACCTGGTCCTTGGCGTACCGATCGGTGAACTCGTCGAAGGCGTCCCCGAGTTGCCGTACGGCATCCTCGACCCGGGTCATGGTGTGCGAGACGCCGTCCAGTGTGGACGCCACGGTCCGTACTTCGTCCCTCAGCGACGAGACTTCGCCCTGCACGGCGACGACCTGCTCGCCCACAGTGTCGATGTCACGGTCCACCTGCGCCAGCGCGCCGAGCAGCTCCGTGAGGTCCTCTTCCGCGCTCTCCTGGTCACCCATGTCGTCCCCCATTATCCGCATGGACACGACGGCCGGGCCATGAACGACTAATCTGTGAGGGCCGGTTGACGCGATGGTGGAGTGCCGTGTCCGATGAAGGGCCGTGGACGGGGGGGGAACCGTGGACCCTGAGGATCGACTTCACCGACCCGTGCGCGACCTGTTCTTCGGACGTGACGACGCCGAGCACGACTTCGCCGACGGCCTGCTGCGGCAGGGGTTCCAGCGCACTCTCGCCTACGAGGCGGCGCTGGGCGGCCGCAAGTCACTGATCGTCGGGCGCAAGGGGTCGGGCAAGAGCGCCATCTGCGCACAGCTCGCGCATGGCGGTCTGTACCCCGGGCCCACGGCCGAACTCTCGCCCGACAACGCGGCGGGCGACGAGATCCGCCGCTTCGACCTCCAGGGCCTCACCTCGGACAACGCCAAGGCGCTGATCTGGCGTTATCTGTTCGCTGTCCAGGCGGCCCGGCACGTGGTCGACCATGCGCACCGGGTCCGGCACGGCCGCAACCTGCGGCAGCCCGCACCGGTGCGGGCCCTGCGCGACTTCCTGCGTGCCAACGGTGAGGATGCCGATGTCCGGCTCACGGACCGGCTGCAACGCGGTACCCATCGTCTGCAGTCGGCGACACTCTCGCTGAAGATGTTCGGCGTGGAAGCCAGTGTGCAGACCGGCGAGGACGCGACCGAGCACACCTCCGAGGGAGCGCGCGCGATGCGCCAGCTCGACGCCCTCGAAGCCGGTGTCCGGGTCGGCCTCGACACGCTGGGCTGCGTCGCCGCCGGACATCCGCCGCTCCTCGTCCTCGTCGACCAGTTGGAGCGGGTCTGGGTGGCCGACCCCGACAGCCACGCCCTGGTCACCGGCCTGCTACTGGCCACCAAGCAGATCGCGCGGACATACGGCGGGGCCGTCCGCTGCGTGCTGTTCATCCGCTCCGACATCTACGACACGCTGAACTTCGCGGACGGCGACAAGTTCCGCAGCGACGAGGTGCACATCACCTGGACACCCGAGGCGCTGCGCGACCTGGCGCTTGCCCGGGCCTCCCTCTCGCTGCGACGCCCCCTCACCCACGACGAACTGTGGGGCGAGGTCTTCCCCGCCACGGTCCGCGGCGAGCGGACCGCCGACTACCTGGCCCGCCGCAGCCTGCTGCGCCCGCGCGACGCCATCCAGTTCCTGACCCGCTGCCGCGACGTGGCCTGGGAACGGGGCCATGCGAAGATCCACGAATCCGACGTCATGGTGGCGACCAAGCGTTTCTCACAGTGGAAACTCGCGGACCTGGCCCGCGAGTACAACGTGGGGTTCCCCTTCCTCCGCCAGATCTTCGCCCTGTTCGAGAACGGCGCTCACCGGGTGCACCGGGAGACGTTCGACGAACGGTTCGCCGAGATCCGCGCGGACCTGCACGAGGCCCACGCCGCCTACACCGAACACCTCACCGCGCCGGCCGTGGTGGAGGCACTCTTCGCCATCGGCTTCCTCGGCGTGGGCCGCGGTGACGGTGTCGTGTACGCGGGCTCCACGTCGCTGCCCGTCCAGTCGTACGAGGACGATCTGCACGTCCACCCCTGCTTCCGGCCCGCGCTGCACTGTGAGGCGACGGCTCCGGGACACCCGCCGACGGACATCGAGCGCATGTCGGACCGGTCATCGCGCTACGCGCACACCAGCTTCCTGCGCAATATCGCCGTGACGGACGCGGGGTTCAGCGTCAACCGCGACGTGCGGCTGCTCGCCGAGGCCGACAGCGCGGGACAACGACTGCTGCGTCTCCTGGGACGGGCGGGCCTGCCGGCCGCCACACGCACGGAGATGAGCGGCCTCCTGACGGAGGCGTTGGAGAACGCCCGTGCCTCCGGCAGGGACGGCGAGAGTGTCACCACGCGCGTTCGCTCCTTCGCCGCCGCGCTGCAGGCACTCGCCGCGACCCTGACCGAAGCCGGGTACGGCCGTGAACCGGTCACCCTCCGCCTGGCCGACGAGGCGTGGAACATCGAACGCGTGCTGGGCGGCATGACCGGTGGCGGAGGCTCGGACTCCTCCGGGTAGGCACACCGCCGCGCCGGCCATGGGGGCCGCCACCGGCAGCCGTCGCCCGGCAGCGCCCCCGTGGGCAGGGGTCAGTGCACCCGCGGCACCGAGATGTCGCGCTGGTGCGGGATGCCGAGCGGGGGCGGCAGCTCGCCCTGCTGGACCGTGACCGTGCGGGCGGGGGCGGGGACCCTGATGCCCTCGGCGCGGTAGCGCTGGTGCAGGCGCTTGATGAACTCGTGCTTGACGCGGTACTGGTCGCTGAACTCGCCGACGCCGAGGATCACCGTGAAGCTGATCCGCGAGTCCCCGAACGTGTGGAAGCGGACGGCCGCCTCGTGGTCGGGGACCGCGCCCGTGATCTCGGTCATCACCTCGTCGACCACCTCGATGGTGACCCGCTCGACCTGCTCCAGGTCGCTGTCGTAGCTCACCCCGACCTGCACCGTGATCGACAGCTGCTGCTCGGGGCGGCTGAAGTTGGTCATGTTGGTGCCCGCCAGCTTGGCGTTGGGGATGATGACCAGGTTGTTGGAGAGATCGCGCACCACGGTGTTCCGCCAGTTGATGTCGACGACGTAGCCCTCCTCACCGCTGCTGAGCTGGATGTAGTCGCCGGGCTGCACGGTCTTCGCGGCGAGGATGTGCACACCGGCGAAGAGGTTGGCCAGGGTGTCCTGGAGCGCGAGGGCCACCGCGAGGCCACCGACGCCGAGCGCCGTGAGCAGCGGCGCGATGGAGATGCCGAGGGTCTGCAGGACGACGAGGAAACCCATCGCCAGCACCACGACCCGCGTGATGTTCACGAAGATGGTGGCCGACCCCGCGACCCCGGAGCGCGACTGCGCCACCGCCCTGACCAGGCCCGTCACGATCCGCGCCGCGGTCAGCGTCGCCGCGAGGATGAGCAGCGCGGTCAGCGTCATGGTGACGTTGCGGCCGGTGCGCGAGGTCAGGGGCAGCGCGCCCGCCGCCGCGGCGAGGCCCGCGGTGATGGCGGCGCAGGGCACGAGGGTGCGCAGGGCGTCGACGATGATGTCGTCGCCGTTCCACCGGGTCCGGCTCGCCCGCTCGCCCAGCCAGCGCAGCAGCGCGCGCAGCAGGAGTCCGGCCGCGACCCCGGCGGCCACGGCGATCCCGGCCATGATCCAGTCGTGCAGTGTCAGGGCACGGGTCATCGGTGCACCTCCGGCGTGCGGGCGGAGTGTGCTCGGTCCACGGCCGGCGTACCGGCGGAGTGCACGCGTGCCCGGAATATGTGATGTGTCGTCACCTTGTGTTACCTGCTCGGTTCCTGGAGTCCGTTCGCGGTGCCGGAGCGAAGGGCCCGGCGCGGTCGTCATCCTGCCGCATGCGTGCACGGCGGGTGCGCGTACCCCTCTCCGGATCTCCACGAATCGGCCATGCCTCCGGACGGCGGCCACGGGCGGCGAGCACGGTGGCGGCCACCCCCGTGAGCTGCGGGAAGGCGCCCGGCCCGGGTCGAACGGACGTCACACCGGTGTACGGGGCCGTTCGGGTGACGCCTCTTCGCCGCACGTCCCACGCGCACGGGGGTCGACGACGGGCGCGCGGCCTGCTGTCATGCGTTCATTGTCGTAGTCGACGGTTCTTCTGCGATCGGGAGCGGTTCAGCATGGCGACAGTGGACGAGTCGGTGTGCCCGGCGGCCGGACCAGGCCGAAACAGCCCCCTGGAACCACCGGGGCCACTCCTCTCCCCGGTGAACTCGCACAACGAGTGGGACCCCCTTGAGGAGATCGTCGTCGGGCGGCTCGACGGTGCCACCATTCCCTCCGGTCACCCGGTGGTGACCTGCAACATCCCGCCCTGGGCGGCGCGTCTGCAGGGCCTCGCCGCCGGCTTCGCGTACCCGAGCGGACTGGTTGAGCCCGCCCAGCGGGAACTGGACGGTTTCATCGCGCTCCTGGAGTCCCTCGGCGTCACCGTCCGGCGGCCCGACGCCGTCGACCACAAGCAGCGCTTCGCCACCCCCGACTGGTCCTCGCGCGGATTCTGCAACGCGTGCCCGCGCGACGGCCTGCTCGTCATCGGCGACGAGATCATCGAGACCCCCATGGCCTGGCCGAGCCGGTACTTCGAGAGCCACTCCTACCGCGCGCTGCTGAAGGACTACTTCCGGCGCGGCGCGCGCTGGACGGCGGCGCCGAGGCCGCAGCTCACCGACGCGCTCTTCGCGGACGGCTTCCGGCCCCCCGCGCCCGGTGAGCCCATGCGCTACATCCTCACCGAGCACGAACCCGTCTTCGACGCCGCGGACTTCGTGCGCGCGGGACGGGACCTGTTCGTCACGCGCAGCAACGTCACCAACCTGACGGGCATCGAGTGGCTGCGCCGCCACCTCGGCCCCGGCTACCGCATTCACGAGATCGAGAGCCGCTGCCGCACCCCCATGCACATCGACACGACGTTCGTCCTGCTCGCCCCCGGCAAGGTCCTGGTCAACCCGGAGTACATCGACGTCGACCGGCTGCCCGACGTGCTCGCCTCCTGGGACGTGCTGGTCGCTCCCGAGCCCGACCCGATCAACGAGCGGCTGCTCAGGATGACGTCGATGTGCGGCAAGTGGCTGAGCATGAACGTGCTGATGGTCGACGAGAAGCGGGTGATCGCCGAGCGGCACCACACCGGCATGCTGCGCGCCCTGGAATCCTGGGGCTTCGAGCCGATCCCGTGCGACCTGCTGCACTACGCGCCGTTCGGCGGCTCCTTCCACTGCGCGACGCTCGACGTCAGGCGGCGCGGGACGCTGGAGTCGTACTTCGACTGAGCCCGCCCCGAAGCCCGACCCGCCCCCGAGAGCCCGGTCCTGTCCCCAGGGCCGGGCCTCGCCGTGGTCCGGCCGTGCAGAGGGGTTCCCGCGCCGCACCGGTTATGAAAGTGTCCTACCGAATTCAGCGGGCAGACACGCGTCCGAGCCCGTCACATGGGCTGTCGCGGCCCGGATTCGGGGTGGAGCAGCGATGCGCGAAGCGGCACGCGGGCACGATCTGGTCGCACTGCGACGGCTCAACACCACCGTCGTCCTGCGCGCGCTGCACCACCACAGCCCCCAGACCCTCACCGGACTCGCGGTCGCCACCGGCCTCTCCCGCCCCACCGTCGAAGCCGCCGTCGAGGAGCTGACCGAACGCGGCCTCGTCGGCGAGGCCGCGGAGGCGGCGGGAGCGGCGGGGGAGCGGGCACCCGGGCGGCCCGCGCGGCGCTTCCGCTTCCGCACCGAGGCCGGATACGTGCTCGGCGCCGACATCGGCCTGCACAAGATGGTGCTGCTCCTCGCCGACCTTGGCGGCACCGTACTCGCCACGCACCACACCGACATCGACCCCGGCCTCGGCGGCGGCCCCCGGCTCGACCTGCTGCGCCACGCCATCGGCGCCTTCGTCGACGACCACGCCCCGAGCCGGGCCGCCGTGCTCGCCCGCTGTGTCGGGGTGCCCGGCACGGTCGGCGCGGACGGGGTCGTCACCACCGTGGTGGTGCCCGAGTGGTCCGGCGCCGACCTGGGGCGGCTGCTCTCCGAGGACGGCCCCGACCGCACCCTCGTCGAGAACGACGTGAACCTCGCGCTCCTCGCCGAGCGCTGGCAGGGCGCCGCCACCCTGGCCCGTGACGTGGTCTGCGTGCTCACCGGGCACCGCGTCTCCTGCGGCCTCACCATCGGGGGCCGGCTGCACCGCGGCAGGCGCGGCGGCGCCGGGGAACTCGGCATGCTGCCGCTGCTCGGCCTGAACACCGCCCAGCGGGCCCTGGCCTGGTACGGCGAGCGGCTCCCGGGGGAGTCCGAGGTGGCCGCCCTCGCCCGCGCCGCCGACGCCGCCGACCCGCGCGCCCTGGCCGCCGTCGCCGACTTCGCCGACCGGCTCACCCCCGGCATCGCCGCGCTCGCCCTGGCCGTCGACCCCGAGCTGATCGTGCTGACCGGCGGCGCCACCCCCGTGGGCCCGCACCTGCTGCCGCTCCTCGAACAGCGGCTGCGCCCCGTGACCCTGCACGTCCCCCGCATCGCACTGAGCTCGCTCGGCGAGCGGGGCGTGGCCATCGGCGCCGTACGCATGGCGCTCGACCAGGTGGAGGAGGACCTGCTCGCGGACAAGGCGTCGTAGCGGCCCGCCCGTGCGCACGCGGGCAGGGCCGGGAGGCGTCCGACGACACACCGGCCGGCACACCGGGAGGCGAAGTCGCCCATGCGCAGAAGGACTCTGCTCGGCGGGGCGCTTGCCGCCCCCTTGCTCGCCGCCTGCTCCGGCGGGGACGGCGGCACGGAGGGCGGGGGCGGGACCACGCTCTCGTACGGCATGTGGGACCCGGCGCAGGTGCCGGGCATGGAGAAGATCATCGCCGCGTTCGAGAAGGAGAACCCGCGGATCTCCGTGCGGATCGAACTCACGCCCTGGGCGACCTACTGGACCACGCTCAAGACCTCGATGCGCGGCGGCACCGCACCGGACGTCTTCTGGATGAACGCCGTCAACTTCCAGCTGTACGCGTCCAGCGGCGTCCTCGAACCGCTCTCCGGGCACATCGAGGCCGACGCGACGCCCGTCGACCGCCACCCGGACGCCCTGGTGAAGCTGTACGCCCACCGGGGCACGCAGTACGGCCTGCCGAAGGACTTCGACACCATCGGCCTCTGGTACAACAAGGCGCTCTTCGACAAGGCGGGCATCGGGTACCCCGACGCGGACTGGACCTGGGACGACGTGCGCGACGCCGCCGCCGAGCTGACGAACCCCCGTGAGCGGGTGCACGGCTTCGCCGCCGAGATGGACCGGCAGATCAAGATCTACCCCGCCGTCTGCGGGGCGGGCGGGTACGTCCTCAGGGACGGGCGCTCCGGCTTCGGCGACGAGCGGTCCATCGACGGGCTGCGGTTCCTGACCGACATGATCGACCGGGGCTGGTCGCCGCCGCAGAGCGCGATGACGGAGTCCGTCGGGCGCGTGCGGTACTGGTCGGAGAAGGTCGCCATGAACTACGACCTCTCCGCGATGGCCGGGCAGATGTACGCCGTGCCCGCGCTCAAGGACCACGGTGGCATCGCCGTTCTGCCCGAGGGGCGCCGCAGGGCCACCATCATCCACGGCCTCGCGAACGTCATCTCCGCCAAGAGCCGCAAGAAGGCGGCGGCCTGGAAGTTCGCGCACTTCATGGCGGGACGCAGGGCCGCCGAGATCCAGGCGGAGGCGGGCGTCACCATCTCCTCGTACGAGGGAACGCAGGAGGCCTGGCTGAAGTCGATGCCGGAATTCGACCTGAAGAACTTCATCGACATGCAGGAGTACGCCGTTCCGTACCCCAGCTCCGAGAACACCGCTGTCTGGGAGAACCTGCAGTACCCCCTCCTCGGCGCCGCGTTCAGCGGCAAGGGCGGCATCGAGAGCGCCGCCCGCACCCTGGGTGAACAGATGGACCGGGCCCTGAAGGAGGAGAGCGGCTCATGAGCGTCTTTCCCGCGACGGCCGCCGCGAAGGCGAAAGGGCGCGGCGCCGCCGTCTCCGGCCCGCGCTCCCGCGACCAGCGCGCCGCGTACCTCTTCATCGCGCCCCTCGGCATCGGCTTCGCCGTCTTTTACTTCTGGCCGCTCCTGCAGACGTTCTTCTTCAGCTTCACCGAATTCGGGGCGTTCGGCGGCCACACCTTCATCGGCGGCGACAACTACGCCCGCGTCGTCAAGGACGTCACCGTCTGGCAGGCGCTCGGCAACACCCTGATATACAGCGCCATCGGGCTCACCGCGCTGCCGATCGCCGTCGTCGTCGCGTCGCTGCTCAACCGGCGCGGACTGCGCGGCGTCGCCCTCTACCGCGCCCTGTACTTCGTGCCGTTCGTGACACTGCCCGTCGCCGTGGGCCTCGTGTGGAACTGGCTCTACAACGGCGACTACGGCCTCCTCAACGACCTGCTCGGCCGGTTCGGCATCGACCGGAACTACTGGGTCTCCGACCCCTCCACCGCCGTCTACGCGATCGGCGCCGTGATGGTCTGGTCGACCACCGGCTACTACCTCGTCATCTTCATGGCCGGCATCAAGGGAATACCGCGGGACTACTACGAGGCCGCCGAACTCGACGGGGCGGGGGCGCTGCGCAGGTTCTTCACCATCACCCTGCCGCTGCTGAGCCCCACCCTCTTCTTCGCCTCCGTCATCTGCATGATCAATTCGCTGCAGACCTTCGACCTCATCTACATCATGATGGCCGAGAAGAACCCCGCGATCGGCGACACCCAGTCCGTCGTCGGCCTCTTCTACACATGGGCCTTCATCGAGAACGCGCAGGGCGCCGCCGCCGCGCTCGCCTTCCTGCTCATGCTGCTCATCGCCGCCCTGACGTATCTGCAGTTCCGGCTCCAGAAGAGGTGGGTGCACTATGCCTGAGACGCCGGGGACACGCGTCACCCCCGCGGCGCGCCGGCGTCCGAAAGCCGGTTCCCTCGCCACCCACGCGGTGCTCTCGCTCGGCGCCCTCGTCATGGTCTTCCCGTTCCTGTGGCAACTGCTCACCGCGCTCAAGACCCTCGCGGAGACCTCACGGGTACCGCCGACCTTCCTGCCCGACCGCTGGAACTGGTCGAGTTTCGAAGAGGTCTTCACCGCGCTGCCGTTCCGCGAGATGCTCACCAACAGTGCGATCAACACCCTCGGCCGCACGCTCGGACAGCTCGTCCTCTGCTCCCTCGCCGCCTACGCCTTCGCGCGCATGCGCTTCCGCGGCCGCGACGTCCTCTTCGCGCTGTTCCTCTCCGTCCTGATGGTCCCCAGCTCCCTGCTCGTCCTGCCGCAGTACGACATCATCCAGCGGCTCGGACTGCTCAACTCCGCGCCCGCGCTGTTCCTGCCGGGCATGTTCAGCGCGTTCGGCACCTTCATGCTGCGCCAGTTCTTCCTCGCCCTGCCCAAGGAACTCGAAGAGGCCGCCCGCATCGACGGCGCCGGGTCCTTCCGCGTCTTCTGGTCCGTCATGCTGCCGCTGATCAGGCCCGCCCTCGCGGCCCTCGCCGTCATCACCGCGATGTGGTCGTGGAACGACCTCCTCTGGCCCCTCGTCGTCAACACCGACCCGGTGAAGATGCCGATCAGCGCGGGACTGACCTCGCTCGAAGGGCAGTACGAGACCAACTACCCGGTGATGATGGCCGGTTCGTTCATCGCCGGCCTGCCCATGCTGCTTGTCTACGTCTTCCTCCAGCGCCACTTCGTGCAGAGCGTCGCCCTCTCCGGCTCCAAGAGCTGACCCCGCGCCTCGTACGCCCCCTACGAAAGGGAGCCCCCTTTATGCCACCGCTCCACATCGGCATGCTCGGCTGGCTGCGGCTGCCCTCCCGCATGCCGGGCGTCGAGGTCCTCGGCAGCGACCCCGACCAGGACCTCGCGGCCCCGACGCGGTGGTCGTCTGCTCCGAGAACGCTCTGCGAGAAGCCGCTGGCCGCCTCGGTGGCCGACGGCGAGGCGATGGTCTCGGCCTGCCGCGCCGCCGGGGTGCGGCTCGCGGTCGCCTTCCCGGTCCGGTTCAGCCCCGCGTACGCCGCGGTCCCGGCGGCCGTCGCCTCGGGCGAGGCGGGCCGCGCGCTCGCGGTGTCCGGCGCGAACAACGGCTCGATGCCGAACAGGGCCCGGCGCTGGTTCGCCGAGCCCGGGCTGTCGGGCGGCGGCGCGCTGATGGACCACACCGTGCACATCGCCGACCTGCTCGACGACCTCTTCGGCGACGCCCGGCCCGTCGAGGTGTACGCGCGGACCAACAACCTCATGTACGCGGACGAGGCCGCCGTCGGGACGGCCGGGCTCGGCAGCTGGTCCCACCCCCGCTCGCACCACTCCTGGGGCGGCCCGGAACTCACCGTCGTCGGCGAGCGGGCCACCCTGGAGATGGACGCCTTCGACCAGAAGGTGCACGGCTTCGACGAGCGCCGGGGGCGCGGACCGAGCTGCCCTTCGGCGCCGACCTGGACGAGCTGATGCTCCGCGCCTTCCTGCACGGGCCGCCGGAGGGCGGCATGGACGTGGCCGACGGCGAGGGCGGGCTGCGGACGCTCCGGGTGGTCGCGGCGGGGTACGCGTCGGCGCGGAGCGGGAAGCCGGTCACGGTCGACTGAGGGCCGGCCGGGAGGGGGCCCGGGGGCCGGCGGGACGGGCGGGGCGCGGGGGCGGTCCGGCCCGGTCGTTTCACGGCACGTCTCCCGCAGCCTAGCCCCGCGGGGGAGCGCGGCTCCGACCGGAGCCGGGTCCGGGCGCGATCGGGAGGGTATTAGCGTGGACGGAACAGATCGACCGACCGGATCCGAGGTGCCCCGTCCATGACCACCCGCAGCGAGAGCCGTACCCAGCTCATCGAGTCGCTCATGGAGCGGTTCCCGCACGTGCCGCGGGAAGCCGTGATCAAGGAGGATCTGCTGCGCGGCGGCATCGCCTTCGACGAGTCGGCGCTCAGTGACAACGAGAGCGGCGAGGTCAAGCCGAAGTCCTACTTCATCTTCTCCTTCGACCACGGCACCCTCCCCGAGCTGGGCGCCGCCGCCCTGCGCCGCCCGCCCGAGGAGATCGTCCTCACCGGCGGCCCCTACGGGCTGCGCCGCACCGTCGTCTCGGTCCGCGTGAACCCCTCGTCGCCCTACCGGGTCGCCGCCGACGACCACGGCGTGCTCGGCCTCTACCTCGACGGCGCCCGGATCTCCGACGTGGGCCTGCCGCCGATGCCGGACTACTACCGGCACACGCTGGAGAACGGCAAGTCCGTGATGGAGGTCGCACCCACCATCCAGTGGGGCTACCTCATCTACCTGACGGTCTTCCGGGTCTGCCAGTACTTCGGCGCCAAGGAGGAGTGCCAGTACTGCGACATCAACCACAACTGGCGCCAGCAGAAGGCGGCGGGCCGCCCCTACACGGGCGTGAAGCCGATGGACGAGGTCCTCGAAGCCCTCGCCATCATCGACAAGTACGACACGAACAAGTCGTCCACCGCGTACACGCTCACCGGCGGCGCCATCACCACGCGGCTCCAGGGCAAGGACGAGGCCGACTTCTACGGGCAGTACGCCAAGGCCATCGAGGAGCGCTTCCCCGGCCGCTGGATCGGCAAGGTCGTCGCCCAGGCCCTGCCCAAGGCCGACGTGCAGCGCTTCCACGACTACGGCGTGCGGATCTACCATCCGAACTACGAGGTGTGGGACCCGTACCTCTTCGAGCGGTACTGCCCCGGCAAGGAGCGCTACGTCGGGCGTGACGAGTGGCACCGCCGCATCCTGGACTCCGCGGACGTCTTCGGGCCGCGCAACGTCATCCCGAACTTCGTCGCGGGCGTCGAGATGGCGGAGCCGTTCGGCTTCAAGACGGTCGACGAGGCGATCGACTCCACGGTGGAGGGGCTGCAGTACTTCATGTCGCGCGGCATCACGCCGCGCTTCACCACGTGGTGTCCCGAGCCGACGACGCCGCTCGGTAAGGCGAATCCGCAGGGGGCGCCGCTGGAGTACCACGTCCGCCTCCTTGAGGCCTACCGGGCCACGATGGAGGCCAACGGCCTCTCCTCGCCTCCCGGCTACGGGCCCGCCGGGCCCGGCAACGCGGTCTTCTCCGTGAGCAGCTTCATGGACAGCCTCCCCGCGGAGGCGGCGGCCCCCGAGGACGCGATCCCCTCCCCTCGGGGGTAGCCGCCCGGGCGGCTCCCCCCCCCGGGCGGCCCTGCCCGGGGCGGCAGCCCGTTCTCGGCTGCCGGGGGTGTCCCCTTCCCGCCGCTTCGCGGCGATCTCTCCCACCCACCCGCCCGATACTCCGGATCGAGCGCTTGCCGACCCCGGGGGGGCTGACCGCCGGGTAACGGGCGGGTGGGTGGGAGACCCGCCGCGAAGCGGCGAACAGGGAACACCCCAGGCCGCCCAGGCCCGGCGCACCCCCGGGCCCAGGGGTCAGGAGCCGTAGGATGCTCCGCGGCGCGACACAGTGAACCCCAGGCCGGAGGCCCCCGTGGAGCAGACCCCCGTCACCGTCGTCACCGGCGGCAGCCGCGGCATCGGCGCCGCCGTCAGCGCCCGCCTCGCCGAGGACGGCCACGACGTCGTCATCGGCTACCGCTCCGACGAGGCCGCCGCCGAGAAGGCCGCGGCGGCGGTCCGCGCCGCCGGGCGGCGCTGCGTCACCGTCCGGGCCGACACCGCCGCCGAGGCGGACGTGGAGCGCCTCTTCGACACCGCGGCCGAGCGGCTCGGCCCGGTCACGGGCCTCGTCAACAACGCCGGGGTGAGCGGCCCCGTCGGCCCCCTCGCCGAGGCCGACGCCGAGGGCATGCGCAGGGCCCTTGAGGTCAACGTCCTGGGGTACCTGCTCTGCGCGCGCCGCGCCGTACGGGACATGACGGCGAACGGCGGCGGTGCCATCGTGAACATCTCCTCGGTGGCCGCCACCCTCGGCAGCCCCGGCGAGTACGTCCACTACGCCGCGGCCAAGGGCGCCGTCGACACCCTGACGGTGGGCCTCTCCAAGGAGGTCGCCGCCCACGGCATCCGCGTCAACGCGGTGGCCCCCGGCGTCATCTGGACGGAGTTCCACGCCGACCCCCAGCGCCCCGCGAAGCTCGCGTCCGGCATCCCCATGGGCCGCTCGGGCCGGCCCGAGGAGATCGCGGGAGCCGTCTCGTGGCTGCTGTCGGACGACGCCTCGTACACCACGGGCACGGTCCTCAAGGTCTCCGGCGGCCGCTGACCCCCGGGCCGGCCGGGGCTCTCGTACGCTGAACGCATGGTTCTCGGAGAGGCCGTGCTCGCCACGGATGTGCTGATACGTCCCGTCGTCCTCGACGACGCCCCCGCCCTCGCCCGTGCCTACCGGCGCAACCGGGCCCACCTCGCCCCGTGGGACCCGGACCGGCCGGAGGCCTTCTACACCGAGGAGGGCCAGGCCGAGCGGGTGCGGGAGCAGCTCGCGGACGGTGCGGCGGGGCTGTCCGCGCACTGGGTGCTCATCTCCGGCGACGAGGTCGTCGGGCACGCCGCCCTGTCGAACATCGTGCTCGGCCCGGCCCGCAGGGGGAACCTCGGCTACTGGATCGACGCCGAGTACCAGGGCAGGGGCCTGGCCTCCGCCGCCACGCGGCACGTCTGCGCCGAGGCGGACCGCCGGCTCGATCTGCACCGCGTGGAGGCGGGCGCCATGCTGCACAACACCGCGTCCCAGCACGTGCTGCTGAAGTGCGGTTTCGAGGAGTACGGGATCGCGCGCAGGCACCTGTACATCAACGGCGCCTGGCGCGACCACCGGCTCTTCGAGCTGACGCTCAACGACCGCCCCGCGTAGCGGTACGCCCGCTCAGACGATGTTCTCCGCGACCTCCGCCTGCTCGCGGTCCGAGCCGTACGCCTGCGGCGTGCTGTACGAGCGGCGTGCCACGAACCACCAGACGGTGGCCAGGGCCAGCACCGCGGCGAGCGCGATCGACGCGTAGTTCATCGAGTCGACGGTGACCGGCGACGACTGCGGCAGGCAGAACAGGACCGTCACGAACGCGACCCAGACGACCGCGATCCAGCCGACGGGCTTGGACCAGCGGCCCAGGTTCCAGGGCCCCTGCTCGAAGCGGTCGCCCGCGCGCAGCCGCAGGAAGATCGGGATGGCGTAGGCGGGCGTGATGCCGATGACATTGATGGCGGTCACGGCCGTGTACGCGGTCGAGGAGTACAGCGAGGGCAGGGCGATCACCGCGGCCAGGCCCACCGAGAGCCACACCGCGGGCACGGGCACCTGGGTGCGGGAGCTGACCTTGCGCCAGATCGCCGAGCCGGGCAGGGCGTTGTCGCGGCTGAAGGCGAACACCATCCGGCTGGCGGCGGCGGTCTCGGCGTTGCCGCAGAAGAGCTGGGCGACGATCACGATGAGCAGCAGGGCCGTGGCCCCCGACTCGCCGATCGCGTCGATCATGATCTGCGCGGGCGGCACCTCGGTGGCGGTCGCCTGCGTGCCCGCGTAGTCCTGGATGGCGAAGGTCAGCCCGGCGAGCAGCACGAAGCCGGCGATCCACGACGCCCAGATGGCGCGCACGATGCCGCGGGCCGCGGAGACCGAGGCGTTGGAGGTCTCCTCGGAGAGGTGCGCGGACGCGTCGTACCCGCAGAACGTGTACTGGGCGAGGAGGAGGCCGATCGCCGTCACGTAGAGCGGGTTGTCCCAGCCGGTGTCGTTGACGAACTCGCCGAAGACGAACGACGGCGACTGGTGGTGGTCGGGCACGATCGCGAGGACGCCCACGATGATGGTGACGCCCGCGACGTGCCACCACACGCTGATCGAGTTGAGGAGGCTGACCAGCTTGACGTTGAACAGGTTGAGCACGGCGTGCAGGAGCAGGATGCAGAGGAATATCAGGAAGGTCTTCTCCGGGGTCGGCGTGAAGCCGAACCGGAGGTTCAGGAACGCCCCGGTGAAGAGCGCGGCGCCGTAGTCGATGCCCGCGATGGCGCCGAGCAGGCCGAGCAGGTTCAGCCAGCCCGTGTACCAGCCCCAGCGGCGTCCGCCGAGCCGGTCGGCCATGTAGTACAGGGCGCCCGACGTCGGGTAGGCGCTGGTGACCTCGGCGAGCGCGAGGCCCACGAAGAGGACCATCAGGCCCACGCCGGCCCAGCCCCAGAGCATGACGGCGGGGCCGCCGGTGGCGAGGCCGAAGCCGTACAGGGTCATGCAGCCGGACAGGATGGAGATGACGGAGAAGCTGATGGCGAAGTTGCCGAAGCCGCCCATGCGGCGGGCGAGCACGGGCTGGTAGCCGAGGTCTCTGAGTCTCTGTTCCTCGTCCTGGCGTGGCGCCGGGGCGGAGCTCGACGACCAGGTGGTGCGCGACACGGGTGTACCTCCGGGGGATGAGCGGTGGTGGGGTGCGTGAGGGCCGGGTCCGGCCCGGTTGCGCCGGGCCTACCCCGGTGTGCGGGACGCCGAGACGCAGCGGGCACGGGCCTGGACGAAGACCTCGGCGGCCGCGTCCGCGTCGCCGGGGGAGTGGGTGCGGTACGTCCACGGCACGGTCGTGAAGAACGGGTCGAGGGCCCTGAACACCCGTAGGCCGTCGTGGAACTGGTGGGCGCCCCAGAGCGCGTGTGCCAGGTAGTTGAGGTCGAGGAGCGATGCCGTGCCGTGCCGCGTGTGGTCGAACCACAGCTCCAGGGCGCGCAGCGCGCCGCGCGTGGCGTCCTCGGAGATCCAGTGCAGGTCGAGCGCGCGCTCGTTGCCGGCCTCCCTGCGGTAGCGCTCGACGCGTACGTAGAGCGGCAGCAGGTGCAGCGGTGAACCGGCGGGGGCCGAGGCAGACGCCCACTGCACGAAGTTGTACGCCTCGGTGAGCGGGCCCCGGGAGCGGCGCGCGTACACGAACTGCAGCATCCGGTGGTAGGCCTCGCGGTTGCCCGGGTCACGCTTGTCCGCCTCGGCGAGCAGCTGCCAGGGGCCGGGGAAGAGCATCGGCTCGGGCGGCGCCACGCGGTGCTCGTCCCAGCGCTGGCCCTCGTCGAGCTGGGCCAGGGAGAGCAGGCAGATCCACGGCACCGGGTCCTCGGGCGAGAGCGAGGCCGCGGTGCTGCACGCGCCGACCGCGTCGCGCCAGAGGTCGTTGGTCTGGCGGTGCCCCGCGCGGTGCGCGCGCAGGGCCCGCTCCACGAGGACGCGGGTGTACAGCACGGCCGCCGACGCGCTGTGCGGTTCCTCGGCGCGCCAGGCGCGCACCACGTCGGAACCGGCGACGGCGGCCGCCAGTATCTGCGTGCGTTGGGTCCACAGCCCCCAGTCGGGCGTCTCGGTCAGCAGGTTGCGCGTGGAGACCCAGCGACCTGCCTTGAGGTCCTGGAGTACCGCGCGCAGCGCTTCGTCGTGGCCCGCCGGGTGGTACACCGGGCGGCCTAACGGCATGGGCATGGGTCCTCTGTTGGGGGAAGAGGGCGGAGAGCGTGCGAGAACTGGGGTTCGGTGACGGAAGTCGGCGTAAGTCGAAGGGAGGTGGCGGAAGTTGACGGTGTTGGTGGTGTTGCCGGTGTTGACGGGGGTGTTCGGGCGACAGTGTAGATCCGGCCGTTCCTGCCGCAGGCCACTTCCTGCATCTTTTCTGACCGGCTTGTGTCAAAGCGGCGCGCCGCAGTGACATTTGGTGCGCCCTTGCGGTGATTGCCGGTCTCTTGACGCCTTCCGTGCGCCTGTAGCAGTCTGCCGCGGTGATCACCTATGAGCGGTCCCCGGAGCGGCGGCCCGTACTCGCCGTCGACCAGGGCACTTCAGGGACGAAGGCCCTCGTCGTCTGCCCGGAGCGCGGGGTGATCGGCTCCGGTGCCGCCGAGGTGCGGCCCCGCTTCCTGCCCGGCGGCCTCGTGGAGGCCGACCCCGCCGACCTGCTCGCCTCCGTCGTCGACGCGGGCGGACGCGCGCTGGCCGACGCGGGCGAACCGGTCGCCGCCGTGGGGCTCGCCAACCAGGGAGAGACCGTCCTCGCCTGGGACCCCGGCACGGGCGAACCGCTCACCGACGCCCTGGTCTGGCAGGACCGCCGCGCCGAACCGGTGTGCGCGGAACTGGCACCGCACGGCGAGGAGTTGCGCCGGATCACCGGCCTTCCCCTCGACCCGTACTTCGCCGCGCCGAAGATGGCCTGGATACGTCGCAACCTCACCCGGCGGGGCGTGGTGACGACCAGCGACGCCTGGCTGGTCCACCGCCTCACCGGAGCCTTCGTCACCGACGCCGCGACGGCCGGCCGCACCCAGCTCCTCGACCTCGACGACGTCACGTGGTCGCCGCGCGCCCTTGAGCTCTACGGCCTCGCCGACGAGCGGCTGCCCCGCGTCGTCGACGCCGCGGGCCCCGTCGGCACCACCACCGCGTTCGGCCCCGAACTCCCGCTCACCGGGCTGCTCGTCGACCAGCAGGCCGCGCTGCTCGCCCAGGACGTCACCGCGCCCGGCAGCGCCAAGTGCACCTACGGCACGGGGGCGTTCCTGCTCGCCCAGACCGGGGGGCGGCCCGTCCGCGGTGACTCGGGCCTCGTCGGCTGCGTGGCCTGGCGGTTCGCCGGCGAGACCAGCTACTGCCTCGACGGGCAGGTCTACACCGCCGCCTCCGCCGTCCGCTGGCTCACCGACCTCGGCGTGATCGGGGGCGCCGCCGACCTCGACCCCGTGGGCTCCGCCGTCCCGGACACCGGCGGCGTCACCTTCGTACCCGCCCTGGCCGGGCTCGCCGCGCCCTGGTGGCGCGGTGACCTGCGGGGCTCGCTGACCGGCCTCGGCCTCGACACCACCCCCGGGCACCTGGTGCGCGCCCTGTGCGAGGGGATCGCCGCGCAGGTCGCCTCGCTCGCCGACGCGGTCGCCGCCGACCTCGGGGAGCCCCTGACGAGCCTGCGCGTCGACGGCGGCCTGACCCGCTCGGCCCTGCTCATGCAGACCCAGGCCGACCTCCTCCAGCTGCCCGTGGAGGTGTCGGCGCTGCCCGACGCCACCGCGCTCGGCGCGGCGGCCGTCGCCCGCGTCGGCCTCGACCCCGCGCTCCCCGTCTCCGCAGCGGTCCCCGCCTGGCGCCCCTCCGCCGTCTACGAACCCCGCGTCGGCGCGGCGGAGGCGGCCGAACGCCTCGGCGGCTTCCGCGCGGCCGTGGCGGCACTCATGGAACGGGGCCCCGCGTGACGGGGGCCAGGGCCGAGGGGCGGGTGCTGCGGAGGGGCGCGCTGCCGGACACGGCCTACGACGTGTGCGTCGTCGGCGCCGGGGTCGTGGGCTCGGCCATCGCCCGTGAGCTGGCCAGGTACCCCGGCCCGCGCATCGCCGTGGTGGACGCGGCGGACGACGTCGGCGAGGGCACGTCCAAGGCCAACACCGCGATCCTGCACACCGGTTTCGACGCCGTGCCCGGCTCCCTGGAGGCCCGGCTCGTCCGCGAGGGCCGAGGGCTCCTCGCCGCGTACGCCGCCGAGGCCGGCATCCCCGTCGAGCCGGTCGGCGCCCTGCTCGTCGCCTGGGACGAGGAGCAGCGGGCGGCGCTGCCCGGCCTGCTGGAGAAGGCCGCCCGCAACGGCTACGACGCGGCCCGGATCATCGGCCCCGACGAGGTCGCGGCCCGTGAACCGCACCTGGGCCCCGGAGCCCTCGGCGCGCTCGACGTCCCCGGCGAGAGCGTCATCTGCCCCTGGACGACCACCCTCGCCTACGCCACCCAGGCGGTACGCGCCGGTGCCGACCTGCTGCTCGGCTGCCGCGTGGAGCGGATCGACGAGGCGGAGGGGCTGCACGTGCTGCGCACCGGACGCGGCGTCGTGCGCGCCCGGTACCTCGTCAACGCGGCGGGCCTGCACGCCGACACCGTCGACCGGCTGCTCGGCCACGACGACTTCACGGTCACCCCGCGCCGCGGCCAGCTCCTCGTCTTCGACAAGCTCGCCCGCGGCCTGGTCCGCCACATCCTGCTGCCCGTCCCTACCGCACTCGGCAAGGGCGTCCTGGTGGCCCCGACCGTGTACGGGAACGTCCTGCTCGGCCCCACCGCCGAGGACCTCGACGACAAGACGGCCACCGGATCGACCGCGGAGGGCATCGCCGGGCTGCGCGAGAAGGGCCGGCGCGTCCTCCCCGCGCTCCTCGACGAAGAGGTCACCGCCGTCTACGCCGGGCTGCGCGCCGCCACCGAGCACGAGGACTACCGCATCAGCGCCCACGAGGAACAGCGCTGTGTCACGGTCGGCGGCATCCGCTCGACCGGCCTCACCGCGTCCCTGGCCATCGCGGCCCACGTCGCCGGACTCCTCGGGGGCGTCGGGCTCGATCTCAAGGACCCCGGGGAACTGGAGCCCGTCCGCATGCCCACCATCGGCGAGGCATTCCCCCGCCCCTACCGGCGAGCGGACCTCATCGCCGCCGACCCCGCGTACGGCACCGTGGTGTGCCACTGCGAGCGCGTGACGCGCGGCGAGATCCGCGACGCGCTCGCCTCGACGGTGCCGCCCGCCTCGCTCGAAGGGCTGCGGCGCCGCACCCGGGCGCGCGGCGGGCGCTGCCAGGGGTTCTCCTGCGGCGCCGAGGTGCGCTCGCTCCTCGAAGGCGGCGAAGGGCCGGTGTCCCGATGAGTGTGGAGCGGTTCGTCGACGTCCTGGTCGTGGGCGCGGGCCCGGCCGGCCTCGCCACCGCCGCTGGGCTCGCCGCGGCGGGCGCGGGCGAGGTCGAGGTGGTGGAGCGCGACCAGGAGGCGGGCGGGGCCCCGCGGCACTGCCCGAACCGGGGCTTCGGGCGCTTCGGGACGACCGGACCGCAGTATGCCGAGCGCTGTGTGACGGCGGCGGTGAACGCGGGCGCGGTGCTGCGGACCGGGGTCACCGTCACCGGATGGGCGGGCCCGCTCACCCTGGACGCCACCAGCCCCCGGGGCCTCGAACGCGTCACCGCCCGCGCGGTCGTCCTCGCCACCGGGGCCCGCGAACGGCCGCGCGCGGCGCGCCTGGTGCCCGGCACGCGGCCCGCGGGGGTGTTCACCACGGGCGAGCTGCAGCGGTCCTTCCACCGCCACGGGCAGTACATCGGCACGCGGGCCGTCGTCGTCGGCGCGGAGCCGGTGAGCTTCGCCGCCCTCGACACCCTGCTCCAGGCGGGCGTCGAGATCGCCGCCCTGGTCACCGAGCACCCGCGCCACCAGGCGGCGCGGGCCCGCGCCGCCGACGCCCGGCTGCGGCACGGCGTCCCCCTGCTCACGGACGCCACCGTCACGGAACTCCTCGGGCGCGGCCGCCTCTCGGGGGTGCTGCTGCGGCACCGGGACGGCAGGACGGCGCGGCTCGCCTGCGACACCGTCGTCTTCACCGGCGACTTCGTCCCCGACCACGAACTGGCCCGGCGCGGCGGCCTCGCCATGGACCCCGGCACGCGCGGCCCCGCGGTCGACAGCGCCTTCCGCACGGCCGAGCGCGGGGTCTTCGCGGTGGGCAACGTCCTGCACGCCGTCGAACCGGCACGGACGGCCGCGTACGAGGGCTCCCTCGCGGCGGCGGCGGTGCTGCGCCACCTCTTCGACGGCGACTGGCCCTCCGCCGCGGTACCGGTGCGGGTCGCGCCCCCGCTCGCCTGGGCGGCGCCCAACCGCCTGACGCCGGACGAGCCGGGCGAGCCGGAGGAGGGGTTCGTGCTCCGCGTCACGGAGTTCGTCCCGTCCCCGCGGCTGACGGTCACGCAGGACGGCAGGGAGCTGTTCCGCGCCCGCCGACGGCGTCCCGCGGTGCCGAACCGTCCCTTCCGCGTGCCGGGGCAGTGGACCGGCAGGGTGGACCCGCGCGGCGGCGCGGTGCGGATCACCCTCTCGGCGGGCCGCGGCTGACCCACCGTGGCCCCGAGCCGCGGGGGAGCGGGCCGGGCACGGCGGTGACCCCTTCCCCCGGGTCCGCCGTGCGCATACACTCCAAAACTAGCAGCGCTAATTAACATGCAGCGAGACCCGAGCAACGATCCGGAGCCGTATCGTGCGCACCGTCCACTTCGCCGCCGCCCGCCGCACCCCCATCGGCAGACTCCGCGGCGCCCTCTCCTCCGTCCGCCCCGACGACCTCGCCGCCGGCGTCGTGCGGGGCCTGCTCGCCGACATCCCCGGGCTCGACCCCGCGAGGATCGACGACATCTACTGGGGCGCCGCCAACCAGGCGGGGGAGGACAACCGCAACGTGGCCCGCATGGCCGCCCTCCTCGCGGGCCTGCCCGCATCGGTGCCCGGCGCCACCGTGAACCGGCTCTGCGCCTCCGGCCTCGAAGCGGTCACCACCGCCGCCCGCACCATCGCGGCGGGCGAGGCCGACATTGTCCTCGCGGGCGGCTCCGAGTCCATGAGCCGCGCCCCCTTCGTGCTGCCCCGCCCCGACGAGGCCCTGCCGCACCGCATGGAGACGGCCGACACCCGCCTCGGCTGGCGCCTGACCAACCCGCGCATGAAGGACCTGCACGGCGTCCTCGCGATGGGGGAGACCGCGGAGGAGGTCGCCGAGCGCCACGGCGTCACACGCGAACGGCAGGACGCCTTCGCGCTGCGCAGCCACCAACGCGCGGCCGCCGCCCGCAAGGACGGCCACTTCGACGACGAGCTGCTCCCCGTCACCCGGCCCGACGGCACCGTCGTCGACACGGACGAGTGCGTGCGCGAGGACACCTCGTACGAGAAGCTCAGCGGCCTCAGGCCCGTCTTCCGCGAGGGCGGCACGGTCACCGCCGGCAACGCGTCGCCGATGAACGACGGCGCTGCGGGGCTGCTGCTCGTCAGCGAGGAGGCCCTGAACGACCTCGGCCTCGAATCCCTCGGCCGGTACGCCGCGGGCGCCTCGGCGGGCGTGCACCCCGACGTCATGGGCCTCGGCCCCGTACCCGCCACCCGCAAGGCCCTCGACCGGCTCGGCTGGAGCGTCGGGGACATCCAGGAGGCGGAGTTCAACGAGGCGTTCGCCGCGCAGGCCCTCGCCTGCGTCGACGCCCTCGGCTTCGACCCCGACCTGGTCAACCCCTCCGGCGGCGCCATCGCTCTCGGCCACCCCCTCGGCTGCTCGGGCGCCCGCATCCTCACCACCCTGCTGCACCGCATGCGCCGCACCGGCGCCGCGCGGGGCCTCGCCACCATGTGCGTCGGCGTCGGCCAGGGCAGCGCGCTCCTCGTCGAGCGCGACTGACCCACGGACCGCGGCGGAGGCGGACGCCGTCGCGGCCCCCTCAGAGCCTGTCTTTGAACCCTCGCCTGCGCCCCGACGCCCGGCACGCCCGCTCGCCGCACGGCGCCCCCGGACAGGTGGCTTCGCCACATGACCGGGGACGCCGCACGCCGATCGCACGCACCGACCGCCGCTGCGCCCGCGCTCCGCGCGGACGACGGGGGTTCAAAGACAGGCTCTCAGCGGGAGGCCACCGTGGCGCCCGCCATCTCGGGGGTGAACCCCTGCTCCAGATCCTCGGCGAGCAGCCGCTTGGCGATGGAGTCGACCGCCGCGGCCAGCTTCTCGTCCGGCGGACGCCCCAGATCCTTCTGCACCTCCTCGCCCAGCCACTTCGACCACGCCGCGGAGATGGCGGCGGCCTCGCGCTCCCCGGCCGGGGTGTGCGAGAAGTACGTACCCGTACGGGTCAGGAAGCCCTCCTCCACCATGCGGTCGAAGACGGGCACCAGGACCTCGGCCGGAATCCTGCGCCGGGCCGCGATCAGACCCAGGCTCGCGTGCCCCACCATCCGGGTGAAGAGCGAGACCTGCATGACCGCCCAGGCGCCCGCGATGTCGAGGCGGGTGTCGGAGTCCCTGATGATGCCGCGCGCGGTGCTCATGCCGACGTTGCGGACGAGGTGCGCGACGCTCCTCTGCAGGTGCAGCTCCGAGTCCGAGCCGGTCGGCTGCGCGAAGCCCTCGCCCATGTCGGGCGCGCTTGTGCGGGCGCTGTCACGCAGCTGCACCTGCTTGAGGAACAGCGCCACCAGGAACCCGAGCAGCGCCACGGGGACCGTCCACAGGAAGACGGTGTGCAGGGTGTCGGCGTACGCCCGGACCACGGGCGCCGCCGCGGCGCCCGGCAGCTCGTGCACCCCCTGCGGGCTCTGCGCCGCCTCCGCGACGGCGCCCGGGTCCGCCGTCCCGGTCCGCGCCGCGTCCGCGATGCCGTCCCTGAGGTTCGGCGCGAGGGTGTTGGCGTAGATGGTGCCGAACACCGCGGTGCCGAAGGAGCTGCCCAGCGTGCGGAAGAAGGTGACGCCGGAGGTGGCGGTGCCCAGGTCCCCGTACGGGACGGTGTTCTGCACGGCGATGGTCAGCACCTGCATGCACAGGCCGATCCCGGCACCGAGCACGAACATGTACAGCGACTCCAGCCAGGTGCTGGTGGTGTCGTCCATGAGGGAGAGCAGGAACAGCCCGAACGCCATCACCAGGGAGCCGACGATCGGGAAGATCCTGTACGTGCCGGTCTTGCTGACCACGTTGCCGCTGAAGACCGAGGCGATGAGGAGGCCGATCACCATGGGCAGCGTCCGCACGCCGGAGGTGGTGGCCGAGTCGCCGTCGACGTACTGGAGGTACGTCGGCAGGAACGTCATCGCGCCGAGCATCGCGAAGCCCACGATGAAGCTGAGGATCGAGCAGACCGTGAAGACCGGGTTGCCGAAGAGCCGCATCGGCAGCATCGGCTCCGCCGCCCGGGTCTCCACCACGCAGAACAGCGCCAGCGAGACGACGCCGCCCGCGAAGAGGCCGAGGATCATGGGGGAGCCCCACGCGTACTGGTTGCCGCCCCAGCTCGTCGCGAGGATCAGCGCGCTCGCCCCGATCGCGACCAGCGCGATGCCGAGGTAGTCGATGACCGGGCGCACCGCCGACCTCACGACGGGGATGGTGCGGGCCGCCGCCAGGACCACGACGATCGCGATGGGCACGTTGACGTAGAACGCCCAGCGCCAGCTGAGGTGGTCGGTGAAGAGCCCCCCGAGCAGCGGCCCGATCACGGTGGAGACACCGAAGACGGCGCCGATCGCGCCCTGGTACTTGCCGCGCTCGCGCAGCGGGATGACGTCGGCGATCAACGCCATGGACGTGACCATCAGACCGCCCGCGCCGATGCCCTGCATCGCCCGCCAGGCGATGAGCAGCGTCATGTTCGCCGACAGGCCGCACAGGAACGAACCGGTGATGAAGACGACCGCGGAGACCTGGAAGACGATCTTGCGGCCGAAGAGGTCGCCGAACTTGCCGACGAGGACCGTGGCGACGGTCTCCGCGAGCAGGTACGACGTGACCACCCACGACATGTGCTCCGCGCCGCCGAGGTCCGACACGATCGTCGGCAGCGCGGTGCCGACGATGGTCTGGTCGAGCGCGGCGAGCAGCATTCCCAGCACGATCGTGGCGAAGACGACGTTGCGACGGCGCCGGTCGAGTACGGGCGGCGCCTGGGCCTGCGCGGCGGCGGGGGCGGATTCCGGTGCCGGCTGCTCGGTGGTGGTCACACGGTCACCCTCACACCGGGGCGCGGTAGCTGCATGCGGGGCGAGTCCGCTCCGGTGACGGCGCCGGGTACCGGCCACCCGGCCCCCGGCTACGCTCCCGGGCCCTCCCGCAGCCGCGGCGCGTGGGCGTCCGCGTCCACCGCCCGCTGCTCGCGCGCGAGCCCCTCCGCCAGCTCCTCCGCCCAGGCGGTCAGCTCCGGCACACGGATTCCGTAGGGCCGGGGGCGGCCCGTCTCCTCGGTCCACGCGGAGACCGCCGCGGCCCCGCGCAGCAGCAGCCGTGCGCCGCCCGTGGTGTTGCCGCGGGCCGCGTGGGTGAGGCCCACCGCGAGCTGGGCCATGCCCTGCCACAGGCCGCGCTCCTCCTCGGGGCCCGACTTCCACGCGTCCTCGAAGACCTCGTGCGCGTGGAAGGGCCGCCCCGCGTCCAGCAGCTCCTGCGCCTCGGCGAGGGATTCGCCGGGCGTGCGCACGACACCCTCGGGCTGCCGGGCCACGCCCTCGGTGCCGTAGGGGAGGGGCCTGCCGAGGCCGTCGCGCGGGCGCTGGTTGCGGGCCCGGCCCTCGGCGTCCCTGTCCCGGTCGCGGTCGTCTTCGTACGGTCGCGGTGCAGTGCTCATACGAGCATTGTCGCGCGGAGCTGACGACGGTCACCGGCGAACGGAGCACCCTCGGCCGTGGGGTAGAGTTCTTCTTGTGATCACGCGGGGCACCGCGAAGGACACAACGGGACGTGGCGCAGCTTGGTAGCGCACTTGACTGGGGGTCAAGGGGTCGCAGGTTCAAATCCTGTCGTCCCGACTCGAAGGAGTCGTGGAAGAGGGGCCATCTCTGGATGGCCCCTCTTCTCGTTTCACCGGGGGTGCGGTCCACTTCCCCTCCCGGAACGGGGCAGCACCTCGGGGGCCTGGACGGGGGCCCAGTGGCCGGGCTCGGTGAAGTCGATCTCCGTCGGCAGGGCGTCCGTCCCTTCGCCCCGTCTTTCCGCGACGGTGTGAATGGCTGTATGCGGATAGCGGGCAGCATCGGCACGGGGGGCCGGTACCACGGGACGTACGCGTGGCGGCTCGTCGGGGACCCCGGAAGAGGCTCAGCGGAACAGGCGTTCCCGCGCGGCCCGAAAGGAATTTTTCCGTAGGGCCCGACGGGCCCGGCGGACTCGAATGCGGAGTATGTTGAAAGGGCTGGGGGCCACCCTGAGATCAATTCATTGATCGATCAATTCGGGTGCCCCTGCGATCTTTTTCAGAAGCACGTGATCCATCGCAAGGGGGCAGCGCCGTGTTCGAAATTCTGACTGATTTACTGGACTCGCTCGACAACACTCCCGATTTCACTCCGGAGGCCGCCCACCCCGCATCGGGCGGTGACGTGTTGTTCGGGCACCACGGCGAGATACAGAACGGAAGCTATGTGACCGTCCCGGACCCCGGTGAAGTGACCGCCGCGGACGGCACGGACTACCTCTCGCCCGCGGACAAGAGCGCGGGCGTCAACCCCCGGCCGGCGCCGAACCCGGCGTAGCCGCCCCGGGCGTGACCCTGATCGCCGAGATGTCGAACTGCAGGCGCACCTTCTCGCTCACCATGGTCCCGCCCGCCTCAAGACGCTGGTTGTAGACCAGGCCCCACTCGGTGCGGTCGATCGTGGTGGTGCCGTCGAAGCCGGCGCGCTCGAAGCCGAACGGGTCCACGACGGAGCCGAGGTAGTCGAGCTGCAGCTCGACGGGGCGCGTGACGTCGCGGATGGTCAGGTCCCCCGCCATGCGGAAGCTCTCGCCGCCCTCGTGCAGCGCGGACGTACTGCGGAACGTCATCTCCGGATGGCGGCGCGCGTCGAAGAAGTCCGCGCCGACGAGATGCGCGTCGCGCTGCTCGACGCCCGTGTCGACGCTGCCGACCCGGATGGTGATCTCGGCCCGCGACGCGGAGGGCCGCGCCCCGTCGAAGTAGAGCGTGCTGTCGTAGTCGCCGAAGGCGCCGCGCACCGTCGTGACCATCGCGTGCCGCACGGAGAATCCGATGCGGCTGTGCGGGCGGTCGATGGTCCACTCCCCGGTCAGCGCGCGCAGTGCGGGGTCGAGCGGCGCCGCGCCGACCGCCGTCGAGAAGGGCGCGCCCGGTCCGACATCCTGCGTCCGCTCTATGGTCGCCGTCTGGCGGCGGCTGAAGATACCCATGATGTCCGTGGTCTCCTTCGAAATCGATCAGTCCGTGCTATCACGCCGGGGGCCCGGCGTGAGCTGCGAGATGGGAGGCCTCGTCCGGGTTCCATGGTGTCGGCGGCAAAGCTCTACGAGATCCGCACGGATGGGGACACGCGTCCGGCCGGTCGCGTGTCGTCCTAAGTCACAGCGGAGCCTCGTCCAGGGCGCGGGCGGGCTCGGCCTCGAAGCGGAGCAGGTCGCCCGGCTGGCAGTCGAGCACCTCGCAGAGCGCGGCGAGGGTCGAGAAGCGCACCGCCTTGGCGCGGCCGTTCTTCAGGACCGCCAGGTTGGCGGGGGTGATACCGACGCGGTCCGCCAGCTCGCCCACCGACATCTTCCGCCGGGCCAGCATCACGTCGATGTCGACGGCGATCGGCATCAGATCACCCCGGCCAGTTCGGCCCGCATCCGTGTGGCCTCGACGTCCCGCGCCACCGCCTGGGCGAGCAGTGTCCGCAGGACGAGGACGACGAGCGCGACGCCCATGACCGCCACGCCGACCCCGCCGAGCAGCAGGACGACGCCCGGCGCGACGGCCTCGCCGGGGGCCAGGACGGCTCCCAGGGCGAACACCAGCAGGGCGGCGGCCGCGAAGGCGCCGGCCACCGTGTCGACGTAGCGGAAGGCGGCGGTGGAGAACACCGTGCCGCGCCGTGTCATCGTCACGAGCCGCCATACGCAGACCATGACGGCCTGCGCCGAGACGATGCCCAGCAGGACGATCGTGAGGATCGGTGTCCGCTGGGCCGCCAGGGCCGCGTCGGCCCCGTCCAGATCGGCCGCGAGCAGCGGCACCAGGACCGCCTGCACGAACAGGGAACCGGCCCCGAGCGCCGCGAGCACGGCGCGCAGGGCCAGTACGGTCGTTCGTCCCATCGTCTCTCCACCCCTCGGTCACGGGCCGCCGTCCGTCGATCGACCCACGATGGGAATGTATCGAAAAACGATAGATGCGACAAGGTCGCGCCCGCGGCGTCTACGAGGCCTGCGTGCGGCGCACGCACTCCGCGACCATGGCGCTCAGACTGCCCGTACGCTCCACCAGCTCGCGCTGGACGCGGGCCCCGTTGCCGTGTTCGAGCAGGCCCGCGGCCGTCTTGCGCACCATGTCCAGGTCGCCGGTGTCGTCGAGGGCGTCCTTGACGTGGTCGATGAGCGCGGCCACCACCTCGGCACCCGGGGCGGGCCGCATGGTCACCGGGTCGAGCAGGACGTCGTCGACGCCCGACCTCGCCGCCCGCCACGCGGCGAGGCGCAGCAGGCTGACGCCGTGCGGCACCGGCGGCCGTCCCGCGCGCCAGTCCCGCGCGGCCGTCTCGACCAGCGCCCTGGCCAGCGCGGCGACCAGGATCGTCGTCGAGGCCTCCAGGCAGACGTCGGCCACCCGGATCTCGACGGTGGGGTAGCGGTGGGAGAGCCGGGCGTCGAAGTAGACCATCCCTCGGTCGCGCAGGACACCGCTCGCCACCATGTCGTCGACCTGCCGCTGGTACTCCTCGGGCGAGCCGAAGAGCCCGGTCGGGCCGGCCATCGGCCAGCGGCCCCACACGCGGTTGCGGTAGCTGCTGTACCGGCTGTCGTTCCCCTGCCAGTAGGGGGAGTTGCCGCTCAGCGCGAGCAGCACCGGCAGCCACGGCCTGATCCGGTCGATGACGGCCACGCCCTCCTCGTCCGAGTCGACGGACACGTGGATGTGGCAGCCGCAGGTCAACTGCTCCTGGGTGGTGAGGCCGAACTGCTCGTCCATCCACTGGTAGCGCGGGCCCACGTTGAGCTTGGGGCTGACCGGCAGGGGAGAGGTGGCGAGGGCCGCGACGGCGCCCCCCACGTCGCCCGCGTGCCGGTCCGCGTCCGCGCGCCACCGGACGACCTCGTCGAGGAGGCTGTCCATGCTCGTACGGGGCTGCGTGGCGAACTCCAGCTGCTGCCCCTGGAGCTCCGTCTCGAAGGTCTCCTCCTCGGGAGCGCGGTAGTCGGAGTCCTGGGGCTCGGCGCCGGTGTTCTCGCCGGTGTCCCTGGCGGCCCGTGCCAGTACCGCCGAGGACAGCGCCCTCGGTTCACCGCTCTCGCGGTCGATGAGGAGAAGCTCCTCCTCCACTCCTACAGTGCGCACGCTGCCCATCCTTAGAACTCTCCGCCGGCGGCGGGCGCCACCGGACTCTCTCGCGGGTGGCGGGAACCACCGTCCCCTGCGGGTACCCCGATGTTGCTTCCGCAGCCGCCGACCGAGGGCTACGGGCCGTCGAATGTTTCGGCGAGACCATTTCGGCAAAGCGATGTTTTATGGTGCAAATCGGCTACACAATGATGACGGAGCAGGCCGGGCCCCGCGCTCTGGTCGACGATGTGGTCGCGGCGGAGCGCGCCGGATTCGACTTCTCCGTCACCTCCGACCACTACTTCCCGTGGCTGGAGTCCCAGGGGCACTCGCCGTACGCCTGGAGCGTCCTCGGCGCGGCGGCGCAGGCGACCTCGCGCATCCCCCTCATGACCTACGTGACCTGCCCGACCGTCCGCTACCACCCCGCCGTGGTGGCGCAGAAGGCAGCGACCATGCAGCTCCTGGCCGAAGGCCGCTTCCGGCTCGGCCTCGGCTCCGGCGAGAGCCTCAACGAGCACGTCGTCGGGGCCGACTGGCCCTCGCCGCAGGTCCGCATCGAGATGCTCGAAGAGGCCATCGAGATCATCCGCGCCCTCTTCACCGGCGACAACGTCAACCACCAGGGCACCCACTTCGACGTCGCCAACGCCCGCATCTGGGACCTGCCCGACGAGCCGCCGCCCATCGGCGTCGCGGTCTCGGGCAAGCGGTCCTGCTCCCTGGCCGGACGCCTCGCCGACCTGGTCATCGCGACCGAGCCCAAGGCCGGACTCCTCGACGCCTTCGACCGGCACGGCGGCAGCGGCAAACCCCGCGTCGGACAGCTCCCGGTCTGCTACGACCCCGACAAGGACGCGGCGGTCGCCCGCGCCCACGACCAGTTCCGCTGGTCCGTCGGCGGCTGGCCGGTCAACTCCGAGCTGCCGGGACCCTCCGGCTTCGCCGGCGCCACCCAGCACGTGACCCCGGAGGAACTCGCGGAGACGATCCCGTGCGGCGACGACGTCGACGCCTTCGTGGAGGCCGTACGCCCCTTCGCTGACGCGGGCTTCACGGAGATCGCGCTCGTCCAGGTGGGCGGCGACCACCAGCGTCCCTTCATCGAATGGGCGGAGAAGAAGCTGCTGCCCGCACTGCGCGAGCTCTGACCGCCGGATACCCGCGACGCCACCGGGTACCCGCGCCCCATCAGCCACCAGCCACCCCACGGAGAGATCAGCGTGAACGACACATCGAACGCCGCGTCGGCCGACCCGGAGTCCCCTTCCCCCGACCTCGTGCAGGTCGTCCTCGACAAGTGCTCGGCGGCCGACGCGGACACGGTCTTCGGCGTGCTGCGCGAGTACTTCCCCTCCGACCGGGGGGACGACGCGCCCCGCCAGACGGGCCAGTCCGAGCCCGCCGTGTGGACCGGGGAGTTCTACGCGGACAAGTCCCCCGAGTCCGTCTCCGGCGTCCTGCTCGCGGACTCCGTCACCGCCGACCTGCAGGGCGGTCCCGTCGCGGTCGGCCGGGTGCGCTCGGTCCTGGAGTCCGCCTTCGTCGCCGAGGCGGGCGGCACCGTCTCCGGCGACCAGGAGGTCCAGCTCCAGCTCCGCCTGACGGGCGCCGAGCACGGGGAGCCCCGCGACAAGGCCTGATCGGGCGCACCTCGCCGCGTGTCGTGCGCCGAACCAGCGGGCCCCGCTGCGGCGTACGGCATCGTGTCGCGGGTGAGAGCAGCATCGGTGCGCGCGAGAGGCCCCGCCCTGGCCGCCACGGCGGCCCTGGTCGGCGCGCTCACCGGCTGCGGCGGCACCGGCGTGCGCGAGGACGCGGCGGCGCGGGCGGCGACCCGCTTCGCGGAGGGCCCGCGAGCCCCGGAAGCCGCCTGCGCCGCGCTCGCCCCCGGCACCCGCGAGGAGCTGGAGCGGAACGCCGGACTGCCCTGCGCGCGGGCCCTGCCCGACGCCGGGCTGCCGGAGGCGGGCCCTGTCCGCTCCGTCGACGTCCACGGCACGCAGGCACGGGTGGCGGCCGCCCGGGACACGCTGTTCCTGTCGTCCCTGCGCCGGCGCGGCTCACCCGAGTCCAAGCCCGTCGGCGTCCCGCACGGCGCGACCGGCGTCGAGGGCTGAGGGTCCGCGGACCGGCGGCCCGCGGACCGTCCGCTCAGGCGGCGCGCAGGGCGCTGCGCCCCTGCCGCCAGTTCGCCAGGAGCAGCGCCCCGAGCCGGTCCTCCAGGAACCCGGTGGACTGGATGCCGAACGCCACGTCCGCGTCGAGGTCCGGTTCGGCGGCGAGGAGACCGCCCACGACGTCCCTGCGCACCACCTGCTCGTGCACCGCGTCCGCCTCCACGTGCTCGTCGTAGAACCGCTGCGCGGCCGGACCCGCGCCGACGCGGCGCAGCGCGGCGGCCAGCCGGCGCGAGCCGGGCGGTGAGGTGACCTCGACGGCCGCGAAGTGCCCGACCAGCGCGCCGCGCAGCGCACGGTGCAGACCGAAGAGGGACATCAGGTTCACCGTGGCGAGGGCCTCCGCCGGGGCCGCCTCGATGTAGTGGCCGTAGTCCGTCGCGAGGTCCAGGTCGGCCATCAGCTCCGCGAACAGCCGCGCGTGGATGTCCTCCGCGCGCCCGGCGCCGAACTCGTCGAACTCGATGGCCACCATGGCGGCCTTGGCCCGGCCGTGCAGCCGGGGGATGACCCAGGCGTGCGGGTCGGCCTCCTTGAGGTGGTAGAGCGAGCGCAGGGCCGCGTACTCCCTGAGCTGCCACAGCTCCCCCTCGCGCTGGAGATGGTGGCTGACGCTGCTCTCGTCGTGGCCGACGGGCTCCACGAGGAGCCCGGCAAGGGCCTCCTCCGCGGTGTCGACCGCCGGGACGTCGGCGCGCAGGGCCGTGAGGAACCGCTGCTCCATGGCGTGCCTGAGGGCGAGGAGACCGGGGTCCCACTCCCGCTCGTCGGCGACGTCCGCGTAGCCCTGGTAGTGGAGTTCGTACAGGACGTAGAGGGCGAGCTGGAGGTCTTCGCCGTACGGGTCGGCGTCCGCCGCCCGGCGCTGGAGGTCGGGGGCGGGGGCGTCCTGCCGCAGGGCGGAGACGACGCCCTCGGACAGCTCGCCGCGGGGGGCGGGCAGGCCCGGACTGTGCAGGCGGGATTCACGGACCGCGGTGGGGGCGCTCATGACGTCCTTTCCGTTTCCCCGGAGTCGGCCGGCGTGCGCGCACCGCGGCTCTCGGGCTTCACTCGCTTGCGGTGGCTGGTGTCGCACCACGGGTACCTGCGGCTGCGGCGGCAGGTGCAGATCGCGACGTTGAAGCGGCGCGAGGTGTGGACGGTGCCGTCCGCGCCGACGACCTCGACCGGGCCCTCCACCAGGAGCGGTCCCTCGGGGTCGACCGTGACGCGGCGGGGGCGCTCATCGGCGTTCGGCACGGATCACCACCAGCTCTTCCAGGTTCTCGTCGGCGCCCAGGAGATTCTGGCTGCGCAGCCACGCCCTGCGGGAGCGGAGCACCGGGCCGAGCGGTATGTACTCCCGGTCGGTGACCTTGGGGACCATGCCGGCCTCCCGCAGCCGGGCCAGCGTGGCGTCCGTGCCGCAGAGCGCGGAGTGCACCATGAGCAGCACGCCGCCCTCGCCGAGGGCCTTCGGCGCCGCCTCGCAGACCCGGTCCACGACGGAGCGCCCGCGCGGCCCGCCGTCCCACGCCCGCGCCGGGCCGCGCCGGGGCAGCACGGGGGAGGGCGAGGGCACGTAGGGCGGATTGCTGATCACGAAGTCGTACGGTCCTTCGGGCACCTCGGTCGTCAGGTCGGCGCGGAGCACGGTGACCGACTGCCCGGCGAGGCGGGCGTTGAGCCGCGCGGTCAGCACGGCCCGGCGGGAGATGTCGACCGCGGTGACCCGTCCGCCCTGGCGGGCGGCGGCCACGGCGAGCGCGCCGCTGCCCGTGCCCAGGTCGAGGACGGAGGCACCGTCGACGGCCTCGCGGCGCAGGGCGCGGGTGAGCAGCGCCGTGTCGTACTGGGGGGCGTACACGCCGGGCAGGGCCATCAGGCGCGGCGGGCGCAGCGGGGCCGGCATGGGCATCCGGGTCTGCGTGGTCATACGGCGTCTCCCGTCTGTGGGAACTCCCACGAGGGGCGTCCCTCCCTCCACACTCCGCCGGTTCGCACGGGGTCACCAGTCGAACAGTGACAGGTAGTGACATAGTGCGAACAGGGCGGATTTCTTCCAGGCTTCCGTCCCGGACCTGAGTGCCCGCCCCGCCGTGATCCAATCCACCCCGGTGCGCACGGAAGCCGGACACGGGGAGCGTGGACTACTGCTCCGGCGTGGTGTGGCGGTGCCGGGCCCAGGCGGGCAGGACGAACCAGCAGAGCAGGTACCAGCCGACGACTCCGGCCACCAGATAGGGCACCACGGCGTCGTGCGTGGCGACGCGCAGGACCAGCAGCAGGGCCGCCGTCAGGGTGCCGAGGAGCAGCAGCAGGCCCGCGAGGGTCAGGCGCGAGGCCCAGACCACCGCCCGCGGCTTGATCCAGCGGCCGGTCACCAGGCGGTGGAAGGAGACGGGGGCGATGAGGGCGCCCGTCGCGGCGGAACCGAGGACGACCGTCACGATGTAGATGATCCGGTCGGTGTCGCCCAGGTCCTTGAACCGCTCCGTGAAGACGACGGTGAGCAGGAAGCCGAAGAGGATCTGCACGCCGGTCTGCGCCACGCGCACTTCCTGGATGAGTTCGGCCCAGCGCCGGTCCGCGCGCTCGTCCTGCGTCTCGCGGCGGCCGTCGCCCCCGGGCTCGTCCCGGAGTCCGTGACCTGCATTGCCGCGCGAGGTGTCCACGGCTCCGAGTCTGCACAGGATGCGGGCGGACCACAATCGGAGCGATCACCGCTGATTCACCCGGTGGAGGCGGGGCAGACGGACCGCGAGTCAACATCCCGCGCACCGCGCCCGAGGGAGGAGCCCCCGTGCTGCTGGCACATCCCGTCCTGCTGGAAGACCTGGTGGAACGCTACAAGGCCCTGGCCATGCTCCGTGCCGACCAGGGCAGCGAGGCGAGCCGTCAGGAGTTCCAGGACATCGCGTACAGCCTGTGTGTCGCGACCGGTACGAGCGACGTCGACGCCGCGCTCATCGCGGCCAGTCACCGGCTGCCGGGGGCCCGGACGACGGACGACTCCCTGCTGACCGCCTGATCCGCCGTCCGCCGCGTCGCCCGGCCGGGTGCTACTCGGTCGGGCCGTACCAGACCGTCGTGGCGTTGCAGAACTCGCGGATGCCGTGGCCGGACAGCTCACGGCCGTAGCCGGAGCGCTTGACGCCGCCGAAGGGCAGCCCGGGGTGGGAGGCGGTCATCCCGTTGAAGAAGACGCCGCCCGCCTGGAGGTCCCGTACGCAGCGTTCCATGTCGGCCTCGTCGCGCGTCCACACGTTGGAACTCAGCCCGAACGGCACGTCGTTGGCGAGTGTCACCGCCTCGTCCAGGTCCCGTACGCGGTACAGCGTGGCCACGGGCCCGAACGTCTCCTCCCGGTGGACGCGCATCTTCGGCGTGACGTCCGCGAGGACGGTGGGGGAGTAGAACCAGCCCCGGTCACGGCCCTCGGGGCGCCCGCCGCCGCAGAGGGCGGTCGCGCCCTGGCCGAGCGCGTCGTCGACGAGTTCTTCGAGGTCGGCGCGGCCCCGTTCGCTGGCGACCGGGCCCACGTCGGTGTCCCGGTCGAGCGGGTCGCCGACGGTCAGCTCCCGCATCCCGGCGACGAACCGGTCACGGAAGTCGTCGTAGACGTCGGCGTGCACGATGAAGCGCTTGGCGGCGATGCAGGACTGGCCGTTGTTCTGCACGCGGGCGGTCACCGCGGTCCGCGCGGCGCGTGCGACGTCGGCGCTGGGCAGGACGAGGTAGGGGTCGCTGCCGCCGAGTTCGAGGACGGTCTTCTTGATCTCGTCGCCCGCGACGGAGGCCACCGAGCGGCCCGCCGGCTCGCTGCCGGTGAGGGTCGCGGCGGCCACCCGGTCGTCGCGCAGGATCGCCTCGACGGCGTCCGAGCCGATCAGCAGCGTCTGGAAGCAGCCCTCGGGGTATCCGGCGCGCCGGAAGAGGTCCTCCAGGTACAGGGCCGTCCTCGGCACGTTCGAGGCGTGCTTCAGCAGGCCCACGTTGCCCGCCATGAGGGCGGGGGCGGCGAAGCGCACCACCTGCCAGAGCGGGAAGTTCCACGGCATCACGGCGAGCACCACGCCCAGCGGGCGGTAGCGCACGACGGCCCGCGTGGCGCCGGAGTCGGACACGTCGGCCTGCGCGGGGTGCTCGTCGGCGAGCAGTTCCGCCGCGTGCTCGGCGTACCAGCGCATGGCCTTGACGCACTTCGCCGCCTCGGCCTCGGCCGCCTTGACGGGCTTGCCCATCTCGGTGGTCATGGTCCGCGCGATGTCGGCCGCGTCCTCTTCGAGGAGGTCGGCGGCCCGGTTCAGGAGCCGGGCGCGCTCGTCGAAGCCGGTGGTGCGGTGCCGCGCGTACGCCGCTTCGGCCGCCGCGAGGCGGCGCTCGATCTCCGCGCTCCCGAGCGGCTCGAAGGTTTCGAGCGTCTCACCGGTGGCGGGGTTGACCGTGGCGATGGGCATGCGGTTCCTCCTGGGGGTGCCTGGGCGCGGCGGATGGGCCCCCGGCCCGGGACGGCCAGCGTAGGCCGGGGGCCGCGCGGGGGCATGCGGAGAGACCGGAACGCGCCGCCCCGAGGGAGAGGAGGGCGGCGCGTTCCGGCCGGGGCGGGCCGTCAGTCGGTGGAGAGCGCCTCCAGGAGCTGTCCGGCCTTGGGGTCGGCGAGGGCACGGGCCGCGTCGGCGAGCGCCACCATCCCGACGAGGGAGTGGCCGTCGATGACGGGGAGCCGCCGCACCTTGTGGCTGGTCATGGTCGCGAAGATCTCGTCGGCGCTGTCGTCGGCGCCGATCGTCACGGCCTCGCTCTGCGCGAGCTCCCCGACGAGGACCCTGGAGGGGTCCTTGCCCTTGCCGAGGACCTTGACCACGATGTCCCGGTCGGTGAGGACTCCCTTGAGGCGGTTGTCGGTGCCGCAGATGGGCAGCGCCCCGACACCGAGTTCGGTGAGCTTGGCGGCCGCCTGGAGGACGGTCTCCTCGGCCCCCGCGCACTCGGCGCCCGGAGTCATGATGTCGCGAGCGGTGGTCACGTATGCCTCCTTGCCGGTTCGTTGGGTTCGCTGGGTTCTTCGGGTTCGGCGTCCCGGTGTGCCGGGCCGTCGACGCCCTCCGGGTGCCCAGCGCCGGGGAGGTGACACCCCGATCGTCCGCCTTCGTTCAGAGCCCGAGTGCGGTGAGGCCCGGGTGGTCGTCGGGGCGGCGGCCCAGCGGCCAGTGGTGGAGGCGGGCGGACTCCGCGATGGGGAGGTCGTTGATGCAGGCGTGGCGCACGCGCATCAGGCCGTCGTCGCCGAACTCCCAGTTCTCGTTCCCGTAGGACCGGAACCACTGCCCCGAGTCGTCGTGCCACTCGTAGGCGAAGCGCACCGCGATGCGGTGGCCTTCGTACGCCCAGATCTCCTTGATGAGCCGGTAGTCGAGTTCGCGGGCCCACTTGCGGGACAGGAAGGCGACGATCTCCGCCCGTCCGGTGACGAACTCGGCGCGGTTGCGCCAGCGGGAGTCCTCGCTGTACGCGAGGGCCACCTTCTCGGGGTCCCGGCTGTTCCAGCCGTCCTCGGCGAGGCGGACCTTCCGGATCGCCGTCTCACGGGTGAAGGGGGGTACGGGGGGTCGCGTCGTGGCGGTCATGTCACTCCTGGGCGTGCCGGACTGAGAACGATCGTTCTCCACTGTAGTAGCCTCGGACCCGACAGAGAACGCGCGTTCTCACATCCGGTCGCATCGCGGGAGGCACCCATGAACCACGCCGAGGCGGAGACCAGGCTCCTCGACGCCGCGGAGCGCCTGTTCTACGAGCGAGGCGTCCAGGCGGTCGGCATGGACCAGGTGCGCGCCGCGTCGGGGCTGTCGCTCAAGCGGCTCTACCAGCTCTTCCCCGCCAAGTCGGAGCTGGTGCGCGCCTGCCTCGACCGCAGGGACCGCCGCTGGCGCGCCCGGCTCGCGACCGCCGTGGAGGAGCGGCCCGCGGGCGACGAGCGCGTCCTCGCCGTCTACGACTGGCTGCACGCGTGGTTCAGCGAGCCGGACTTCCGAGGCTGCGCCTTCGTCAACGCGTACGGCGAACTGGGCGCGGTCGACCCGGCGGTGGCCGGCACCGTCCGGGCGCACAAGCGGGCCTTTCGCGCGTACATGGCGCGGCTCGTGACGGCCGCGGGCCACCCGGAGGCGCTGTCGGGCCCCCTGGTCCTGCTCGCGGAGGGCGCCATGACGGCCGCCGCGATCACGGGCTCGCCCGAGGCGGCCCGCGAGGCGCGGCGGGGGGCGGAGCGGCTGCTCGGCGCGGCGGTACGGTGACCCGGCCGCGGCCGGCGGAACAGGTGCGGGACGGCGGACGGCCGGGCGGTCCTGATCGGGGATCAGGAACACCGCGGCGGCCGGGCGGTCCTGAT